>NZ_CALIED010000037.1:0-3340 GCF_938022135.1 uncultured Psychrobacillus sp. | reverse complement strand
GAAAAGCGAGGAGGCAGCTCCTCAGCCACCGGAGCTTTTATCCATTTGACCCCGAGGATAGTTACAATCCAAATTAGTATAAAAAAAACAAGACCAATGAAACATATTAGTCTTGTTTTTTCATGGCTTTATCGATTAAGAAGACTTCCTACATAACGTAATAATTCATTGGCTGAAGTAGAATTATATCCGTGTTCATCAATCAATCTAGCAACTACTTCGTTTATCTTTTTCAAATGAGCTTCATCTGGCGTTTTCGTAGATGTAGTAATTTTCACTACATCTTTTAAATCAGCAAATAGTTTCTTTTGAATTGCTTCTCTTAGGCGTTCATGGGAATTATATTCGAAACGCTTCCCTTTTCTTGCATAGGCTGAAAGGCGAATTAATATCTCTTCTCGGAATCCTTTTTTTGCATTTTCAGATATGCCTATTTGTTCTTCTATGGAGCGCATTAATTTTTCATCTGGGTTCATCTCTTCGCCAGTTAATGGATCTCTCATTTTGTTCTTGTTACAAAATGCTTCAACATTGTCCAAATAATTATTCATTAGCGTTATTGCCGACTCCTCATATGAGTAAACAAAAGCCTTCTGAACTTCTTTTTTAGCAATCTCATCGTATTCTTTTCGTGCAATAGCAATATAGTTTAAATACTTTTCTCGATCCTCTTCAGAAATAGAAGCATGCTGATCAAGACCTTCTTTTAACGCACGTAAAACGTCTAATGCATTTATAGAAGGGATTTCTTTTCTTATAATGGCGGAGGAAATGCGATTAATCACATATCGCGGATCAATTCCATGCATTCCTTCCGTAGTAAATTCTTTTTTAAGCTCTTCAACATCAATTTCATTAAAACCTTCAATGTTTTCCCCATCATACAACTTCATTTTCTTCACTATATCGATTCCTTGTTTCTTTGGATCCTCTAATCTTGTGAGTATAGAGAATATAGCTGCCGCCCTTAAGGCATGGGGAGCGATATGGACATGGTTCATATCACTTTCTTTAATCATCTTTTCATAAATTCTTTCTTCCTGGCTAACCTTCAAGTTATAAGGAATTGGCATTACAATAATACGTGAATGTAGCGCCTCATTCTTTTTATTAGAGATAAACGAACGATATTCCGTTTCATTGGTATGGGCTACAATCAGCTCATCTGCACTGATAAGCGCGAAACGACCAGCTTTGAAATTACCCTCCTGTGTTAGAGATAGTAGATGCCACAGGAATTTTTCATCCAGCTTCAGCATCTCCTGAAATTCCATCATTCCTCTATTAGCCTTATTTAGCTCCCCATCAAATCTATATGCTCTTGGATCAGATTCAGACCCAAACTCAGCAATTGTTGAAAAGTCAATGCTTCCAGTTAAATCAGCGATATCTTGAGATTTTGGATCAGATGGAGTAAAAGTACCTATCCCTACCCTTTTGTCCTCTGAAAAGAAAATCCTCTCCACTAAGACATCTTCTACTTTACCGCCATACTCCTGCTCCAGCCTCATCGAGTTCAGAGGTGATAGACTACCTTCTATTCGAATTCCGTATTCCTCAAAAAAGTCTTCTCGAAGATGAGTTGGGATTAAATGAAGCGGATCCTCATGCATAGGGCACCCTTTAATAGCATAGACAGCACCCTTATCAGTTCTTGAATATTCCTCAAAACCTCTCTTCAACAATGTAACAATAGTAGATTTACCACCACTCACGGGACCCATCAACAATAAAATTCTTTTCCGAACATCTAAACGCTTTGCTGCCGGATGGAAATACTCTTCTACCAGACGCTCTAACGCTTCGTCTAAACCAAACATTTCCTGTTCAAAAAACTTATAGCTTTTCTTTCCATTTTCATCCGAATGCCCCGCACTTTTAATCATGCTGTATACTCTTGCATGTGCAGTTTGAGCAACTTCTGGTCTTTCTTTCAGAATCTCCAAGTATTCCCTGAACGTACCTTCCCATTTCAGCTGGTTTTCCGCTTCTCGATAACCTTTAACCTTACTTAAGATATCCATGTTTCCCTCCATTCAGGGGCATCTTTTATACATAATATGACGGGAAGGAATTAATGATACATATAACTTTGTAGTTGTCTCTTATTTGTTTATACCTATCGCTATTTCATCTCCTTAAATTTTTTCTATTGAATGAAGGTCATTATTTATCTTTCCTTCTTTTTCTTATAAACCAAATACTCAAAAAGGAAACAATACCTATCACTAATAAGACTGGTAAATTGCCTAATAGAAACACTATAATCCCCGATCCAATCATTAATAGCGCATTCACACTTTGAACAAATTGCTTCTTTGTCTTCTCCCATGTGTTTAATTCCTTATTTTCAATACTTGGTACGATTACGCGATCCTCATAAAAGTTCAGCTCTATTGTGGAAAAGGAAGTTTGATTATCCAAATATTTAATCTTCCCAACTATTACTTCTATTTCTTCTTGTACTTTTGCCAAGTCAGCTGAAATCTTTAAAAGATCCTCCGTTTTTTCTGCACTTTCCATAAATACTAGCAATCGAGCTTCTACTGCTCTTTTTGATTTTAATCGGGACTCTAAGTCTACATACTGCTCTGTTACGTCTTCCCCCGTTATATTCCTCTCTAATACCTTAGTTACCTGTCCTTCAGCTTCTGATAAAAAAGTCTCAAAATGCTCCTCAGGTACTCTGACAACCATACGTCCATGACTACGAGAATCACTTTCTTGAAAAATATTAGATTCTACAATATATCCGTTATATTTACTTACTTTTTCTGTGATTTTTTCTTGAGCTACCGTTAGTTCTTTGACGTTTGCACTAATATTAGCCTTATGAATAATTTTCCTTTGAGAAATAGTTGGGTTCGTTGTACTTTCCTCTGCTTCAGTAATACTCTCTTCCTTTGAAGAATCCTCTGCCTCACCGATATCATTTGAATACTCTACATCCTTCATAGACTCTGTTACAGCTGCCTTTTCCTCGTCTTGTGCACTGCAGCCAGCTAAAAATATAATAGCTATAAATACTAGAATAATATTAAGTCTAGACACTTCTAAAAACCCCCTTTGTTTTAAATAATAGACGTTTGTGAAGAAACTTCGTTACAACCCTCCCGTTTAGCACACTATCAAGACACTCTACTAGCATATGAGAAATTTTTACTTTTCTTCTAAAAAAGCTTAATAAAATGGAATATTCCGATAGAATATAAGAAAAGCGCAGGCGCCTATTCCTGCCCCGACAGGCAAATGGGGAAAAGCGAGGAGGCAGCTCCTCAGCCACCGCAAACGCTCTTGTTTGCGACGAGCTTGCGCAGGAGCAGCTTTTATCCATTTGACC
>NZ_CALIED010000036.1:0-74388 GCF_938022135.1 uncultured Psychrobacillus sp. | reverse complement strand
ACTAGGTCGACCCACACTCATGTAACAGCCCAACCCCAAAATTTGGACCAATGCCAAAAATTCTATGGTCCTTTTGCTTCTCTGACTATCGCAGCCTTCTTCAGTTGGCTGGCATTCGTTATCGGAAAATATACCGGTCTGAGCGCTACTATCTGGGCTTTGATTTTAGGTGCCGCAATGGGCAGTACCGGCCTTGTTCCGCCGAAAATCCTGGATCATGCAAAATCCTCCGGTATTTTCAACGTTGGTGTATTTGCGGTAATTATTCCTTCTCTGGCAAAAATTAAAGTCAGCGATTTGCTTGTACTGAGCTTTAATACCATTATGGTATTTATCGTAGTATTTGTTGTACTTTTCCTGTTCTTCTATATTCTGCCGCTGTGGAAAATCCTGGGCAACAGAAACCTGGCTATGGGCGTAGCTGTAATGCAGCTTTTGGGCTTCCCGGCAACCTATCTGGTAGCAAACGAAATTGCTATCGCTACAGGCGAAACGGAAGAGGAAAGGCAGGTTGTCAACGACGCCATTATGCCGAAATATCTTGTAGGCGGTTTTGCTACCGTTACTACCTTCTCGGTAATTACTGCCGGTATTTTAGAGAAATTCCTGTAAGTTGGTAAAGGAGAATAGCAATGAAATTTGATGCACAAAATTATCCGTATGCTTCTAAACGTAGTGTTGTTTATGCTAAAAACGGTATGGTATGCGTAGGTAATCCTACCGCTGCTTCCGCAGGCCTGCAAACCTTGCTTAAGGGCGGTAACGCAATTGATGCTGCTATTACTGTTGCAACCTGCCAGCCTGTAGTTGAGCCTACCGGTAATGGCTTGGGCAGTGACTGCTTTGCTCTTATCTGGTATAAGGGTAAGCTGTATGGCATTAACGGCAGCGGTCCGGCGCCGATGGCTGCTTCTATCGCAGCTTTGAAGGAACGTGGCTTTGATAAAATTCCTCCCTATGGTGTTGAGCCGATTAACGTTCCGGGTGCTGTAGGCGCGTGGATGGAGATTCATAAAAAGTTTGGCAAGCTGCCTATCAAAACTGTCATGGAGCCTTCCATTAACTATGCCGAAAACGGCTATCCTGTTTCTCCGAACATGAGCCGCCTGTGGGAAGAGGCTGACGGCTTCTATACCAAATATAAAGACAGACCGGAATTCAAAGGCTGGTTTGATACTTTTGAGCCTAACGGTCATTGGCTGCAACCGGGCGAAGTATTCAAGAATCCAGATATGGCCAAAAGCCTGCGCCTGATTGCCGAAACCTATGGCGATGCTTTCTATAAAGGTGAGCTAGCAGATAAGATTGACGCTTTTATGCAGGAGCATAACGGTTTCCTGCGCAAGAGCGACCTCGAAGCCTACAAGCCGGAATGGGTTGAACCGCTGAGCGTTAACTATCGTGGTTATGATATCTGGGAGCTGCCTCCTAACGGTCATGGCATTACCGTACTCATGGCGTTGAACATTCTTAAGGGCTACAACTTTACTGAGCGCGACACTGTGGAAACCATGCATAAGCAAATCGAAGCTATGAAGCTGAGCTTTGTTGATACTAAAGAATATGTTGCCGAGCCTTCCTACATGAAGGTTACTGCCGAGCAGCTTTTGAGCGAGCGCTATGCAGCAGACCGCCGTGCTCTGATTAATGATAAAGCACTGGAGCCGGTTGTAGGCGACCCGCGCTACAGCAGTACTGTTTACTTCTGCACTGCCGACGCCGAAGGTAATATGGTCAGCATGATTCAGAGCAACTATCGTGGCTTCGGCAGCGGTATCGTTGTACCAGGTACTTCTATTTCCTTTAATGACCGTGCCGAGAACTTCTCCTTTGATGAAAACCATCCGAATGCTTTGCAGGGCGGCAAGCGTCCGTACCACACCATTATTCCTGCCTTCATGACCAAAGATGGTCAGGCTGTGAGTGCCTTTGGTATTATGGGCGGCTTTATGCAGCCGCAGGCTCACGTTCAGGTTGCTATGAACATGATTGATTTCGGCCTGAATCCGCAGCAGGCACTGGATGCTCCGAGATGGCAATGGATTGGCGGTAAGACTGTAGAAGTGGAGCAGGATACTCCTAACCACATTATCCGTCAGCTGCAGCGTATGGGCCATAACGTTGTGGTTCAGCCCGACCCGTATCATATGGGCCGCGGACAGATTATTATCCGTGATGAGGATGGCGTGCTGTGCGGTGCAACCGAAAAGCGTACAGACGGACAGATTGCCTGCTTCTGATTTAACAGCAGCTTAATAAAAAACTATTTCCCCGGTATTGCGTATTTGCGCGATATCGGGGATTTTTGCAATGCTATGTATAAATATTTTGCAGTATCTATGTTTGACATAAATAGAATTACAACAATAATCATAACGTCTTGTCATATTAATGAACACATAATAAGTTACTATAAAATAAAAAAGATACACATATTATAAAATAATCAATGTGTATCTTTTTATGTCAACTATTGATTTGTTATTATATACGTCCAAAATTGATTATTGTCAAGAAACCGAAAAATATAATTGCGTAGGCTATATAATTTGCAATTTTCCCGTATTTTAATGCAAAAAACGTTTGATGAGTATATGGTAATGAGCTATCATATCCAAATACATGCTTTATTGCATAACCTAAAGATATAATGGCCATTGTTTCTGATACTACATTATACATAATGATAGGTAGAGTAATTAGGTAAATTAACTTTACTATAACATCTAAACTACTTCTGCCAAAAAATTTTTTTAATACACTTTTTATTATAGATTGTATAGCTAAAGCAAAGCATGCTGTTGCAAGACCATAAAACATTTTTACATATACTCCTCGTATAATATAGTCATAGCTTAGGTTGCTTTTAATAAAAATTTAAGCTATGCTGTTTTAGATACTGTGGATTAGTTTTCAACTCCTACCACTAGATGGTTTTTTGAAGGCTCTAACCATAGTCTCTTTGTTAATTTGTTAATCAGTTAGATACCGCATGACGGTTTATGTAGAACGAGGCTACAATTGCAAGGAGTACCCGTGGTTCTAAAACAGTATCAAATATTTATTCAAGAGGTGTTTTCAATTGACTATTTTAGTTGGTATTGACGTTGCTAAAGATAAGCACGACTGCTTCATTATGAACTCCGAAGGTGAAGTTCTTGCCAAACCTTTTACTATTTTCAATAACAAAGAAGGTTTCGATTTTCTTTACGAAAAAATCCAATCTGTCTCTTCTTCTGACAATATAAAAGTAGGACTTGAAGCTACCGGTCATTACAGCTATAACATCATTGGATTCTTGTTGAACAAAGGTCTAGCCACCTTTATTCTTAACCCACTCCACACAAATCTTTACAGAAAAAGTCTTAGCCTTAGAAAGACGAAAACGGATAAGATTGATTCTAAAACCATTGCTATGATGTTATTGTCCGAGGTAAGCTTAAAATCCTACTCGGATATATCTTACCATAACGAAGATTTAAAGTCACTAACCCGTTACAGGTTTTCTAAAGTTGAAGAACGCGCTAAGCTTAAAACATCTTTTTCCCGCTTAGCACAAATCCTTTTCCCGGAACTTGAAAAACTCGTTCCAACTCTTCATATGACCTCTATTTACCAATTGCTGGAAGAATTTCCTAGCGCATCAGCTATAGCTTCTGTACATCTGACAAGGCTTACTAATCTACTCTCCAAAGCTTCAAAAGGTCACTATGACCGTGAAACTGCTATTAAGATTAGAGATGCTGCCAAAAATTCTATCGGCTCTAATATGCCAGCTAAATCTCTTGAGCTAAAGCATACTATTAAGCTTATTTGCGCACTGACTATTGATATTGATGAAATAGAAGCAGAGATTTCTAAAATGATGGATAAGATTGCTTCTCCTATCACTACAATACCTGGAATCGGACGTAATATGGGAGCTATGATTATCTCGGAAATTGGCGATTTCAGCCGCTTTTCTTCTCCAGATAAGATTTTAGCTTATGCAGGCTTTTCTCCCTCTATCTACCAATCCGGTAAACTTGATAACTGCTATGCTCATATGGAAAAACGTGGTTCACGCTATTTGCGTTACGCATTGTTTCATGCTGCGAAACTTGTATGCCATTGGGACAAAACTTTTGCAGATTACTTAGCGAAAAAACGTGCTGAAGGTAAGCATTACTATGTTGCTATATCTCATGCCGTAAAGAAATTGGTTAGGGTGATCTTCCACATTGAGAAAACAAAGCAGGCTTTTCTGAAAGCTTCTTGACTTTACTTAATTTGATACTGTCTTTGAAAGCACCGTAAACGATGCTTTATTTGTCATGCGTTTTTCAACTAACCTAATAAAAATTAAATGTATCTATTTGGTTTAAGTTTTTTATCTTTACCACCTTGACTTTTTATAGTTAGTCTTTAAATTATTAATAATGATGTATTTTTTTCAGTTCACCAATCAGAACGATATTCGGAAATAATATTTTTCCGAATTTTAGACCATTCTGTCTTATCAATTGGTTTGACTTTTGATAACCATTGCTTTCGGATTTCTACAGATGATATACTAATTGATAAATAAGAACTGAGATTAGGCTCTTTGTAACTACCATTTAAGTTGATGGTTGTTGTTGTACCTTTCCAACAGTAGTTAAAATTATAATATGAGGTAGAAAGACCAGGGATAAATTCGTCAATATTGTTGCCACTACTTTCGTTAATTTCCCCATATATCATTGACATTCTGTTTAATAAAATTTTTTGCTTATTTAGTGTTTCGTAATTATCTTTACCTGTAAATGTAACTAAAACTGATTCCAATTTATTATTATAAAAAGAATACCTAAAAGGGGAAGTTATGGTAATACCGCTTAACTTACTTTCATTAATTGGAACAATATATGTTATGATGTTAGCAGGGTTATATTCTCCCGGTTGTTGTTTTTGCAAAGTTGCATTAGGATAAACGTTCTTGAATTCCTCTATACTTGTTCCCCACTTTAATCCTTTGAATCCGTCTGGTTCATTATCATAAGCTAATGCGGTTGAACAAATTAAAAGAAATAATATTGATGTTAGACTAAATAATAGCTTCATTTTTACCTTCTTTTAAAATCAATTTATTTTTTTAGTAAGTTTAATAATAAAGTATAATTAATTATGACATGGAGATTCCAACTGAAGCACTGTTGATTTAGCAATAATTTGTATAGGACTTCATTGAATCAATCATGAAATTATATTATAGTTAGGGTAGTATAGATACCTTAAAGTGTTCTTAGTGTAACAAAGACAAGTCCTAGCTCAAATTTTAACCTCTTTCTTATCATTTTGCAATATCTTTGTGAAAATCAAAAATAAAAAAAGGATTTTGGATATACTTGCAAGAATTAATAATAGTTACGAAGCTGTGTGAAGGAGTGAAAGCAAATGATAGTAGGCATAGGCTGTGATATTATCGAAATAGAACGTATTGCCCGGGCAATAAAGCGTGAATCTTTTATCCGGCGAGTGTTTACTGCTGAGGAAGCTGCCTATTGTCAAAGAAGAGGACAGCAAGCGGCGGCAAGCTTTGCAGCACGCTTTGCTGCTAAAGAAGCAGTGCTGAAAGCATTGGGAACCGGTCTGCGCGAAGGCTCGCTGCAGGAAATAGCCGTAGACAACGATGGGCTGGGCAAGCCTTTAGTACAGCTTAGCGGTCACTTTGCAATGCTGGCAAAACAGCTTGGAGTAAAAAATATACAAATCAGCCTGAGCCATAGCAGAGATTTTGCTGTGGCCTATGTGATAATGGAGGATGGAAAATGAAATTAGTAAACGTACAGGAAATGAAACAGCTTGATCAACTGGCGACAGCGGAATATGCTGTACCGGGAATCTTATTGATGGATAATGCAGCGCAGGCTGTTGCCGATGCTGTTAATGATAGCTTAGATGAGCTGGATGGCGAAAGCGTAGTTGTTTTTTGCGGTGGCGGCAATAATGGCGGTGATGGCTTCGGTGCTGCCCGTTGGCTGCAAAATTATGGCGCAAAAGTGCGCGTTTTTGTTGTAGGCAAGGCGCTTGATGCTGTGACCGGTGATGCTGCGGCAGAGCTTGCAATGCTGCAAAAAACTGATGCTAAGGTAGAGGCTATTGCCGGCGAGGATGACTGGGTAGTAGCTGAGCTTGCTGCTGCGAAGGCTGATATTTTGGTTGATGCTTTAGCAGGAACCGGCTTTCATGGCGATCTTGAGGGCGATTTGCTGCGTGCCTGCAGATTACTGAATGACAGCGAAAAATATATTGTAGCAGTTGACGTACCGACAGGTGTAAATGCAGACAATGGTGCTGTTTCTGAAAATGCTGTACGTGCGGATAAAACTGTGACGATGGCTTTGTTGAAAACCGGCCTTTTGCTCTATCCCGGCCGTGAATATTGCGGTGACATTGAGCTGGCAGATATCGGTATGCCTGCAAAAATGGTAGAGGAATGTGCCAGCAAAAAATATCGTCTGACAGACGATATTGTGCGCGAGCTGCTGCCGCTGCGTAAAGCAGATGCGCATAAGGGAGATGCAGGACGTGCTGTTATCTGTGCCGGCAGCCCCGGCTTCACAGGTGCTGCTGCTTTGAGCAGCTATGCCGCAGTAAAGGCTGGTGCAGGCCTTGTAGCGCTTTATACTCCGCTCAGCAGCCGTGATGTGCTTGCAGGCAAGCTCACGGAGGTTATGGTGCACGGCTTGCTGGAGCGTATGCCCGGTATCCTTGGCGGCGGCGCAACAGGCGATGTAGTTAAAAACGCTAATGCCGCCGATGTACTGGCAATCGGCCCCGGCTTAGGCATAAGCGAAAGCACACAGCAGGTGGTGCGTGATATTCTGCTGCAGGTGCAGGTACCTGTTGTTATTGACGCGGACGCATTGACAGCATTACAGGGACATACGGAAATTCTGACACAGATGCAGGCAGCAAAGGTGCTGACTCCGCATCCCGGTGAGATGGCACGTCTTATCGGCAAGGAAATCAGTGAAATTAATGCTGACCGTATCAATATTGCCGCACAATATGCTCAGGAATGGAATGCTGTGCTGGTGCTCAAGGGAGCACCTACCGTTATTGCCTGCCCAGACGGCACTGTTTATGTAAACAGCACCGGCTCCAGTGCTTTGGCTACAGGTGGCAGCGGTGATGTGCTGACAGGTATCATTGCCGGTCTGGCAGCGCAGGAGATTACTCTGCAGGAGGCTGCTGTGTGCGGTGTTTATCTGCACGGAAAGGCTGCGGATATCAGCGGTATTGATATCGGGCTGGCAGCAGGTGAGCTGGCGCAGTTTTTGCCGGAGGCTCGCTGTGAGGTTTTGAAGGGTAATTAATGCTTTACCGGTAATTTTGTTTACAGACTTCTGTAATTAGTGTTAAAATAAATTGTTGAAGTAAAATCTTCGGTAAGAGTGTGTAAGTTTGCGAGGTGGAACTATTGCGCAAGATTTTCCTGCTGACGCTGCTGGCCTGCTGTATGCTTTTAGGCGCGGTTGCTCAGGCGGCGCAGATAACAGATGTAAAATGGGGTGTCAATAAAGCAGACGTTCTGCGTATTGTTGTTGATGTAACGGATACTGCAGGCTATGCTGTTGATATGGAAGGCGATACGCTGAATCTGACGGTGAATGCTGATAAGGGAGCGCAGGTGCCGCATAGTAAGGCTGTAAAAAGCTCTTTGGCTGATTCCTTGAAAATTGTGGATAAAGGCAGCTATACGGTGGTGCGTGTACCGCTGAAACAGCGCCTGCTGGAAAAAAGCTATAAGGCTTTCGTCTTAAGGAAGGATCCTGCAACAGGCCGTCCCTTCCGTGTAGTGCTTGATGTTACGCCGCGCCAGGCTTCCTACAGCGGTTCCGGTGCTGCAACAACCGTTGTAAGCAACAGACCGGTAGTAAGCAACCGTCCAACAAAAAATAACAGCATTATCAAGAAAAATACCGTTATAAAAACAAGTACCGCAGTGGATAAGAAAGCGGATAAAAAGAAGAGCAGCAGTAAAAAGAAAACCGACAGCAAGAAGGTTGACAATAAGAAAAACACTGCAGCTGCCAAAACAGAAACAACAGTAAGTAAACCGGTCAATAAATCTGACGCTGATAAGCTTGCGGTAATCAAAGGAAACGGCAGATTCCGCACAAGCGGCGGTCTTGACGGTAAAATTATTACCTTAGATGCAGGCCATGGCGGCAGCGATCCGGGCGCTATCGGCAGTGATGGCACCAAGGAAAAAAACATCACCCTGGCTATTACTAAAATGGTCAAGGAAATACTGGAACAAAAAGGTGCTAAGGTCTATATGACGCGCACTACCGATGTTGATGTATTCGGACCTAATGCCAGTGATGCAGAGGAACTGCAGGCACGTGTAAACGTAGGCGAAAAATATAATTCTGATATGTTCGTCAGCCTGCATATTAATTCTTCGGTCAATAAAAATGTTGGTGGTTTTTCTACATACTACTATCCGAAAACCGATAATGATTTGCGCTTAGCCAAAAATATCCAAAATAAGCTGGCTGCTAATTTTGGTGTAGATGATTTGGGTGTACGTCAGGCAAACTTTTATGTTATCAAGCGTATCAGTATGCCGGCAGTTTTGGTAGAAATGTGCTTCATCAGCAATGAAAAGGAGCTGACCTTGATGAAGGGACAATGGTTCCAAAAGAAGACAGCGCGCCTGATTGCTGAAGGCATTGAAAAATATTTTGCATAATACGGAGGCGGCAAGAATGAGAAAGCTAATTTTATTGATGCTGCTTTTGTGTGCAGTAATAGCAAGCGGTTGCAGTGAAAATGTTCCGCCGAAAGAGGATGCCAAGAATGCAGCAACAGCTGCAGTGCAGGAAAAAAAGGATATCAGCTTTATTGTTTATCGTGCAGCTTCTGATGGCAGCGAAAAGCTGTTGCCGGAAAAAATTACGATGAAGGATAACGGCAAAAGTCTGCCGGAAAATGCTTTGATTGCTTTGGTGACTACTAAGCCGCAGGATGCCAAAATGGATGATGTTGTACCCATAGGCACCAAGGTGCGCAGTCTGAAAATCGAGCAGGACGGCACTGCCTACGCTGATTTTACGCGGGAGCTGGCAAAGAAGGGACAGGGCTCCTATGGAGAATTGATGCTTTGCTATGCTATTACCAATACCTTGACAGAGTTTCCGGAAATTAAACGGGTACAGATTCTGATAGAAGGTAAAAAGGCTATTACCTTGAGTGGTCATATGGATATTGAGGATCCGCTGACGCGTAATACAACTTTATTGTAAAAAACAAAGAAGCGGTACTGGTAAGTCTGGTGCCGCTTTTTCAAATTATTGATTACTATGGCAGGAGTTTTTTTCCTGCCAAATGTGAGGAGAGTTGGTTATGGAGATTTATTTGCAGGACAGCGCTGCAACAGAAGCCTTGGGAAGACTTTTGGGCAAGCATGCAGCAAGCGGTGACGTTTTCTGCCTGAGCGGTGATCTGGGCGCCGGCAAAACACTGCTCAGCCGCGGCGTTGCTGTGGCCCTGGGAGCATCTGCGGAGGATGTCAACAGTCCTACCTTTGCTATCATGAATGTCTATCAGGGGCGTGAGCTGGAAATAAGACATTTTGATTTATATCGCCTCAACCGCCCGGAGGAGCTGGAGGACATAGGCTTTGAGGAATATGCCGGAGGCGATGGCGTAACATTGATTGAATGGGCTGAGCTGTTCAAGGAGGAGCTGCCGGAGGAATATCTGCAGATTACTTTGCTGCATGATGGTGAAGGCCGTCGTGCTGTGCTGCAGGCTCTGGGTGAAAGATATGAAAAACTGCTGCAGGAGGTAGAAAAAGATGCTGACTTTGGCAATTGATACGGCCACTAAGGTGTGCACGATTGCATTATGCCGTGACAAGGAAATTTTAGCTGAATATACGATAAATATGGGGATGACGCACAGTGAAGGCTTGCTGCCGCAATTAGACCAGCTGCTGCAGCGTACCGGCGTACAAAAGCAGGATATCGAGCTTTTGGCTGTCAGCATGGGGCCGGGTTCCTTTACAGGTTTACGTATCGGTCTGGCAACGGCGGAAGCTATGGCCTACAGCTGGCAGTGCTGCCTGCACGGAGTAGATACTTTAAAGGCGATGGCCTATAATATCCAGTTGGAAGGCAAGGTGCTGTCACCGGTGCTGGATGCGCAAAAGGGCAATTTTTATCAGGCCTTGTATGAATGGCGCAATGGTGAGCTTGTGGAGCTGGCGCCTGTTGAGGTTGTCAGTGCGGAAAAAGCGTTGGAAAGAATTGCGCTGCAGGGAACCCCTGCTTTGCTTTTGGGCGAGTGCAGCAAGCTTGCAAAAAACGGTCTGCCTGATTTTATCAGCGTAGCACCGGAAGCATTGCGTATGCCCAAAGGCAGTTCTGTAGCATTGGCTGCCTTGGCGGAATTTGATGCAGAAAACGATAAGAAAATTTTTGGCCTGGAGCCATACTATATCAGAAGATCGGAGGCTGAGGAATTGTGGGAGAAGAAGCACAAGCAACAATAAGCTTCAGAGCAATGACGGAAGCGGATATTCCGGCATTGGTTGCCATCGAGGCACAATCCTTTTATGATGCCTGGAATGAAAATATGCTGCGCAATGAAATAGCCAACGAGCTGACTACCTATCTGGTAATGGAATATGCCGGCAAGCTCGTCGGTTATGCTGGCTTCTGGCTGGTAGCCGGCGAAGCGCAGATTACCCGCGTAGCTGTTGCGGATGAAGAACGCGGTCAGGGCTATGGTACGCGCCTGACGGCAGCGTTGGTCAACAAGGCCTGGGAGCTTGGCGCTACGGCTATGACGCTGGAGGTGCGCGAGGGAAATATTGCCGCACAGAAGGTTTATCTGACCTGTGGCTTTGCCAGCGAAGGCATTCGTCCGAATTATTACGAAGACAATCATGAAAATGCAGTTATAATGTGGCTGTATAAAGAAGGAGCAGGCCATGAATAAAGAGCAGAAGGATGTATATATTTTAGGTATTGAAAGCAGCTGTGATGAAACTGCGGCTGCCGTAGTAAAGAACGGGCGTGAGGTACTGAGCAACATTATCTCCTCCCAAATCGTTATTCACCGTAAATTCGGCGGCGTTGTGCCAGAAATTGCTTCCCGTAAGCATATCGAAAATATTATGCCTGTTATTGATGAAGCTTTATCTCAGGCAGGCGTTGGCATGGAGCAGATAGATGCTGTTGCCGTTACCTACGGACCTGGTCTTGTAGGCGCGCTGCTTGTCGGTCTTTCGGCTGCCAAGGCGTTGGCCTGGGCAACGGACAAACCGTTGATAGGCGTCAACCATCTTGAAGGTCACGTATTTGCCAATTTTTTGGCAGACAGCGAGCTGAAGCCGCCGTTCATGGCACTGGTTGTCAGCGGCGGACACACGGCGTTGCTGAAGGTTACCGGCTATAACAGCTTTGAGCTTTTGGGACAGACGCGTGATGATGCGGCAGGTGAAGCCTTCGACAAGATTGCTCGCGTTATGGGATTGCCTTATCCCGGCGGTCCGGAGATTGAGCGCTTGGCATTGGGCGGCAATGACCATGCTATTGATTTTCCGGTAGCACGTCTGGATAAGCCTTATGAATTCAGCTTCAGCGGTCTGAAATCTGCCGTAATCAATTATCTGCACAATCAGCAGCAGGCAGGACGTGAGGTGAACCGCAGCGAT
This sequence comes from uncultured Psychrobacillus sp., assembly GCF_938022135.1. Taxonomy (NCBI): domain Bacteria; kingdom Bacillati; phylum Bacillota; class Bacilli; order Caryophanales; family Bacillaceae; genus Psychrobacillus; species uncultured Psychrobacillus sp. The sequence goes on along the minus strand of NZ_CALIED010000036.1, from coordinate 62,696 downwards.
GTTGCGGCATCCTTCCAGAGAGCTGTTGTTGATGCATTGGTTAAGGAAGCGGTGCATGCAATGCAGCATACAGGCTACAATAAAATTGTGCTGGCCGGCGGCGTTTCTGCCAATAAAACTTTGCAAAACACACTGGCAAAGGCTATGGAGGAGATTGGTGCCCAGCTGGTGCATCCGACGCCGATTTTGTGTACCGATAATGCTGTAATGATTGCCTGCCGCGGTTATTTTATGTATCAGGCCGGTAGCTTCAGTCCATTGGACTTGAACGCTAATCCATCATTGAAATTAGGCTAAACAAGTGTCTTTTATAGTGCATAAGCCTGTGGATATTGTGGATAAACGGGCAATATCCATATATAAGCGCATTGCTGGTGTGGAAAAGCCTGTGGATATAGTGGATAAAATAGTGGATTAATCAGATAAAGCTGTGGAAAGGACAACAGCAGGAAGAAGAGGGGAAACATGCTGAGCAATTTAACAGCAGAACAAAGAAACAGTTTACAAGCTATGCCACAGGTACTCGGTCTGGCGGCAGATATAGCACATGCTGCTGTGACGATTTATCTGCCGGGAGAGAATAAAAAGTTTTTTAATGTTTATAAGCAGGAGCAGCCGATGACACAGGTCGGAAATGTGCGCCCGGATATGACTGGCCGACGTGTACGTGCGGTTGAAGAGCCGCTCGTTGCGCGTGTGCTGCAGAAAAACGTGCCTGTTAACGGCAAGCGTGAATGGGCTTTGGGCATGTTCAACAGTCTGAAGGTTTTTCCGTTGCGTGACAGCCGCGGACATTGCTACGGTGCCGTCAGCTTTGAAAGTGCTGCTCCCGATGATATTATTATTGCTCAGTCGCTGGAGCTTTTGTGTAATCTGCGGCAGGATGTGAGCAATAACAGCAACTATCGGCGACTGCTGCCTTCCGACGGCATTATGGTGGTGGATGCCAACAGAGTGATTATCGCTGCTAACAACCGTGCACGTCATATGTTTGATGTTATGGATATTTCTCATCTTGTCGGCTGTCGTACTAATGATGTTGCTATCAACTGGCCGTTGGTCGGGATGGTTATGGAAACAGGCACGGCGGAAAGCAAGGAATTTACGATGCATGGCATTTTGCTTTCCATACGTATTCTGCCGGTAATTCCCAGGCCTAAGGCCGGTTGTGCTATTGTCATTTTGCAGGATATTACCGAGCTGCGCAAAAAGGACGAGGAGCTGCTGATAAAATCTGTGGTAATTAAAGAGATTCATCACCGTGTAAAGAACAATTTGCAGACCATCGCCAGTCTGTTGCGCCTGCAGGAGCGTCGCGCGCAGTGTGAAGAAACCAAAATAGTTTTGCGTGACTGCGTCAACAGAGTCAACAGCATTGCTATTGTGCATGAGTATCTTTCGCAGCAGGATACCGGTCTGATAGATGTCGGTAAGGTGGCCAAGGGAATTTATCAGGCAATTATCAGCAGTATGCTGCATCCGGAATTTATCCTGCATGCCGATTTTAAAGCAGATCCTGTACAGCTGCCGTCTGATAAGGCAACAAGCATCGCTTTGATTCTCAACGAATTATTGCAGAATACTATAGAACATGCTTACGAAGGACGTATGAGCGGCAGCCTTAAGGTGCGCTTTGCGGAAGAAAGCAAGCGTTATGTTTTATCGATTGCCGATGACGGTGTAGGTCTTCCGGAAGGATTTTCTTTAAACAGCAGCCGTCAAAGCTTAGGATTGAAAATTATCAAGACTATGGCGGAAGCAGACCTGCAGGGAAGCTTTAGCTTGACGAATCGTGATGATGGCGGTACACTTGCTTTAGTAACAATTCCAAAGGGGGGACTGGAAGATGTTAAATAAACTGAGAATATTATTGGCAGATGACGAAGCTATTTTGCGTCTTGATTTGCGCGAAATGCTTTCAGATGCCGGTCATGACATAGTAGGCGAGGCTGCCAACGGACAGGAAGCAGTAAAGCTTGCTGCGGAATTGAAGCCTGATTTTATTATTATGGATGTTAAAATGCCGATTATGGATGGCATTACGGCGGCAAAAATTATTGCTGCCGATAATATTGCGCCGGTATTGCTGCTTACAGCTTACAGTCAGCAGGATATTGTTGAGCAGGCATCGGATGCAGGCGTTATTGCTTATCTGGTTAAGCCTGTACGTGAGGAACAGCTTTTTCCGGCGATGGAGATTGCGGCCAAACGCTTTCAGGAAATGCATAAGCTTAATTTGGAGCTTGATAAGCTGAAGGAAAGCCTGGAGACACGTAAGCTGCTGGATCGTGCCAAGGGTATCCTCATGGCAGCGCACGGAATGACGGAGCAGGAAGCATACCGTAAGATGCAGCAGTTCAGTATGGCCAAACGCATCAGTCTGAAGGAGCTGGCGGAAAGCATTATTGCAGCTGCGGCCAAAAGACAACAATAGGCTGAAAGGGCAGTGTAAACTGCTCTTTTTTTGTGCTCAAGCAAAAATTTGGGCCTGCGAAGCAAAAAAATGGAGTGCTGAAGCCGATTTTTGAGGACGTGAAACAGAAATTGCGACAAATTTGTAAAAAACAGCGAAAAAGTACTTGCAATTTTTCCTAATATGGATATAATAAGAATTGTGGTTAGCACTCAGAGTAAATGAGTGCTAATAACCAAGAAGCAAATTACTCTCACGTAAGTAAGAATACTCGAAAGGGGTTATAAAAATGTTAAAACCATTAGCTGATCACGTAATTGTAGAGGTTGTAGAAGTAGAAGAAAAAACTGCCAGCGGCATTTTCCTGCCGGATACCGCAGTAAAAGAAAAACCGCAACAGGGCAAGGTTCTGGCTGTAGGCAGAGGCAAATACAGCGACAACGGCACTCTGATTAAACCCGAAGTAAAAGTTGGCGATGAAGTTATCTTCGCAAAATACAGCGGAACTCCTGTTAAACATCAAGGTAAGGATTACCTGATTCTCAGCGAACGCGATATCTTAGCTACAATTGAAAAGTAACATAAAAACTGTAATTAATTTGTAATTGAATTTTCAAAGGAGCGATATAAAATGGCTAAACAAATTCTCTTTAATGAAGAAGCTCGTCGTAGTCTGGAGCGTGGCGTAAATGCTCTGGCTGACGCTGTAAAAGTAACCCTCGGTCCTAAAGGCCGTAACGTTGTTCTGGAAAAGAAATTCGGCGCACCGACCATCACCAATGACGGTGTAACCATTGCCCGCGATATCGAACTGGAAGATCCGTTTGAAAACATGGGCGCACAGCTGGTTAAAGAAGTATCCATCAAAACCAACGATGTTGCTGGCGACGGCACCACCACTGCTACCGTTCTGGCACAGGCTATGATTAACGAAGGCATGCGCAACGTTGCTGCCGGCGCTAACCCGATGGTTCTGAAAAAAGGTATCAAAAAAGCAGTTGACGTACTGGTTGACGAACTGAAAAATGTTTCCCAAAAGGTTGAAACCAAGGCTGCAAAAGCACAAGTTGCTTCTATCTCCGCAGCTGATGATGAAATCGGTAACCTGATTGCCGACGCTATGGAAAAAGTTGGCGACGACGGTGTTATCACTGTTGAAGAATCCAAGACCATGGAAACTCATCTAGAAACTGTTGAAGGCATGCAGTTCGACCGTGGCTACATTTCCCCGTATATGGCAACCGATGCTGATAAAATGGAAGCTGTACTGAGCAATCCGTACGTATTCATTACTGATAGAAAAATCACCATGATTGCCGACATTATGCCGGTTCTGGAAAAAGTTGTTCAAAACGGCGGCGAACTCTTAATCATCGCTGAAGATGTTGAAGGCGAAGCACTGGCAACCCTGGTTGTTAACAAACTGCGTGGCACCTTCAAGGCTGTTGCTGTTAAAGCTCCTGGATTCGGTGACCGTCGTAAAGCTATGCTTGAAGACATCGCTATTCTAACTGGTGCAGAAGTAATCACAGAAGACTTAGGCTTAGACTTAAAATCTGCGAACATCACTCAATTAGGACGCGCTTCTAAAGTAGTAGTAACAAAAGATAACACAACAATCGTAGAAGGTAACGGAGATACGAAAAACATCTCTAGCCGTGTTGCTCAAATCCGTGGCCAATTAGAAGAAACAACTTCTGAATTCGATAAAGAAAAACTTCAAGAACGTCTTGCTAAGCTTGCTGGTGGAGTAGCTGTCGTGAAAGTTGGAGCAGCTACAGAAACTGAGCTAAAAGAACGCAAACTTCGTATTGAAGATGCACTAAACGCAACTCGCGCAGCTGTAGAAGAAGGTATCGTATCTGGTGGTGGTACTGCACTAGTAAACGTATACAACAAAGTAGCTGAGCTTGCAGAAACAAAAGAGGGCGACGTAGCAACTGGTATCCGTATCGTTCTTCGTTCATTAGAAGAACCAGTTCGTCAAATCGCTAACAACGCTGGTTTAGAAGGATCTATCGTTGTAGATCGCCTAAAACGCGAAGATATCGGCATGGGCTTCAACGCAGCAACTGGCGAATGGGTTAACATGATCGAAGCAGGTATCGTAGACCCAACTAAAGTTACTCGTTCAGCTCTTCAAAACGCTGCATCTGTAGCTTCTCTATTCTTAACTACAGAAGCAGTAGTAGCAGACATTCCAGAACCAGCAGGAGCAGGCGGCATGGGTATGCCTGACATGGGCGGAATGGGCGGCATGATGTAATAAGCCTTGTTAACCCATGATTCATAAGGGTTACGATGTGAAGTGAAGTTTAGAGATTAACATATAGGATCGTTTAAAAATAGAAGCTTCTCAGTAGTTGTAATAACTAGTGGGAAGCTTTTTTTATTTCTTGCTACTTTTTCCTTCATTTGTAGAGAGTACGTTAATTAGCTGATAAAAGGAATTGAAATTTAATCAAATAGTTTAAACAAAAGAAAAAAGGGCACTTAAAGTAGTAAGGAAACAAATTTCAAAAAACAGACAGGAGGAATAATGGATGACACAATTTGCTACGTATAACAACGAACTGACTAATACCGAGGAAGAGAAAAATGGAAAGCTTATAAAGGGCTTGGTAGTGGGGGCTGTTATCGGCGCGGCTATTGCAATGCTTGATTCCAATACACGAAACAAAGTAACATCCACAACCAAAAACGTGAAAGACTCAACATTGGATATGTATAGCCAAGTTAGAAACAATCCAGGAGAAGTGAAAAACGATCTACAAGAGCGACTGAAATCTGCCTCTACGGTTCTGAAAGACGCAATAAACGACGCACAATCTCTATATGAAAAAGTGAACGAGAACATTCTTGCACCAGTTAGTCAAGTAAAGGAAGATTCAAGTGGGATTATTTCAAGTGCTAAAGAGATCACGTCTGATATAAAAGAAATAAGTGGAAAAGTGAAAGAAGCGGGAGAAGAAGTGGTAGATGGCAGTAATGGAAACAATCACACTAAAATTTAATATCTAAACTAAAACAGCACTTACTTTATTCTGCTAGAGTAAGTGCTGTTTTATTAATTAATAGCTGGTATCAGAATTTCAACAGTAGAATCTGGATCATTCACATTACCATTGAATACATATACAGGCTGATAATAACCTTTAGTATCATAAGTATAGTCTATGCGAACATCCGTTATCGTTAACTTATCTCCTTTTTGTAGAGGATTGAATAAGCTAAACTCCCCATTTAGTAATGCCTTATATGCTTCCTGTTGGGATATAACTTCCTTCTCCCTAACCAATTTATTATCACTCACGTCATAAATGATGCTATCAGGAGTTTGTTTATCAGAAAGGTTAACTACGATAAATCCTTGAGAAAAATCCTCACATGTAGATTGTACATTCTCTCGCTTTTCTAAATCCCAACGAATGGTACGTTCATCTTGCTTCTGATAGGTAGCATTACTAGGGAATAAACCTTCATTTTCTAACCAATCTTCCATAGACCGTTTTTGCTGTTCTATGTCTACTTTTGGAACCTCTTCGCTATAAGCATCAGATGAAAAGGACCATGAACCATTGGACATGAAATAAGTTAAGTAATAGAATTCACCTTCCTCATCTATCAGCTGTAGCTGGCGATTTTCCCCTTCCATTCGTATACCACCGTGCTGTTGTAAAGCAAATTGATCGGAGATGGATTGTGAGACTGTTTTAAAATTATTAATATCTCTAACATCTGAATTGTGGTACATACAAGCATTAGTCGATTTGTTAGATAGCTGTGTCTCTAGTTGCACATCAATTTGCTCCATACTTTGTTTTTGTACAGGCTTAAATGCCAGGTTTCCAAACTCTTGTGCATTATATACAACACTTGCTATACCGAATAACAGAACAAAAATTAGTGGAATAGCAAATGCTTTTACAATTGGAGCTAGTTTTAACTTTCGTTGCTCGATGCTTGTCATGATGGCCATTACTAAAAAGTAACCTGCTAGACTTCCGATTGTATTATGCAGAAGGTCGTCAAATTCAAAGATCCCTTTACCAGAAATGTACTGGAATATTTCTATACAAAGAGTAAATACAATCGAAATAATGAATACTCTCCAGAACCGTTTCATTTTTGGATGGATCAACGGCAATAAAACACCTAATGGAACAAACATTAACATATTAAAGAGGATTAACTGTAATTCAGGCATGGACCATTTGTTCCAGGCATTCACATAGCTACTGAACAGACTAGGATTAAATTGGCCAGTAAACATTGCAGGCCTACTTAAAGTAGTGATCCCTAATACGACGGTTCCCCAGCAAATCAGTAAAGGGATTAAAATAAATTTGGACAGACGTATTAGTTTTTTCCCCAGATAAACCTTTTTAAAAAGGAAAAACCCAATGATTAAGGCAATGAAAATAAAAATAGAATATTTTACATACGGCAAAAGACCAGACACTATACTTATTAAATCCATGAGAACGTAACCTCCTAAAATTAATTGGTAAGTTTATGGTAACCAATAAATCTTAAGGGGATATTAGGATAAATCTTAAGGTTTTATGAGTATTGAAATATAAGGAATTCTCAAATTACGTGATACAAATCTGGATGTCTATTTAAATATTTCTAGCTTATTTGTCATTTTTCGTTCATATATGCTCCTATAGCTCTGAAAAGATAAAGGTAGGGACTCTGCCGTAAATAGATCTTCATAAAAGGTAGAGGGATTATTTGATCCATTATCGTCGTTGTTTTTTTCTATAAGACCCCATATTTTTGGAGAGAGAGAAGATACTTTAGGTAATGCAGGAGATAGTGTTGTTTTTAAAGGGATAAATTCCGTATGGGCAGCATCATATTTCTTAAATTTAGGGTTAATGCGTATAAAGTCCTCCTCCGAGTTAAAAACGATGTTTGTTTTAAGTACCTCTTTATTATTCTCCATTAATTTATTATATGTTATATCGTACTCAGATCCGGAATCATCGTTTTTCCACGCGATAAATTGGACTGCTCGCGGTAGGTCTATAAATACATTGTTTTGAAAGGTAGGGTTAAGGGCGCCACTAGCCATAATTCCTCTATTCGAGTTGTATTCACCTGGGTCAACATTTTTGATGATATTATATTCTATTGTTGAGTTGCTCCAGTTCATGACGCGTATGGCATCCTGACGCATTTTTTCTATTTTATTATTTCTAATAACAATATTATCGTGATATTTACCACCCGAATATTTATGAGTACCGATTGCCCGGTCTAAGTCATAGAAGACATTGTCCTCTATTAGCATATTGGTGTTTGGTGTCTTGTCGAATTTACTCCATTTAGAGCTCCAGCCATTCGTCAGCTTGTCAGGGGTATCGATATTAATGGCTTCTTTTATTTCAGTTGGAGAGGCTTTTGAATTCATAAACTTGTTGTTGGATATAACAGCGTTCCTTGTGGCATCAATTTCGATGAAATGACCAGAATACATGTTAGTAAAATGGATATTCTCAATTTTAATGTTTTTATTATGTCCTGCAATAATAGCAATTGCATCCTTATCAAAATTTAAATCCATGGTCGCTGTTCCTGCTCCAATGAACGAGATATTTTTTTCACCTTCGTGCTTACCATAGACACCTTCCTCTTTTCCTAATGAAGGTCGGATAAGATGGAAAAGTGATTTATCGGCATCGAGCTCAGAGGTGCCAGTTTTATCACTATTAACAAGCTTTGCGCCATCTTCTAATTTAACCGTTACATTAGAAGGGACAAAAAGTACATTGGATACTGTGTAAGTGCCTTTTTCTATGATGAGTGTCCCACCGTTTATTTTTTCAAGCTGTTCCAGATAGGAACGTAGTAAATAATAATGTTTCGTATGAGAATTGTATGTAGAATAGCTCTCGAACTTATGATTGTATGTATCGCTGGATGGGGTAATCGTATATGTTTCTGCCTTAGCTTCAATAGGACCTGTAGGAAAGACAACCCATAGTGCCCAAATGACTAAGGTCAGTAAAAGTTTTTGCATGATTTCTTTCTTCCTCCTGGCAACTGCTTATAGTCTAGTCTTTGAATTTTTCTAGATTACTAGACTCTATAAAGTATTTACCCGAAATAAGAAATAATAATCAGAGAGTCATTTTAGCGAAGTGAATTGCACGTGGGAAGGGGAACAAAACAACACGGATATTTTTCATCTGGGAGAAGTATATTTATTAGGTGAAGGAAATAAGGAGTATGTATAAAGTGATGAGCTGGGAAGTGAAATTCCTAGCTCATTTTTTTCTTCGGTATTTTAGGAGAGCGTTTTAGTCATTATTAAATCTATCTGTTCTTCATCACCCATATAAAAGGAGTGATCGCTGGTTTGAACAAACCCCATGTTCTTATAGAAAACAATTGCATTTTCATTCTTCTCCCATACACCTAACCAAATTTTCTTTTTATCGCTTTCCATTGCGATTTCTATCGCCTTGTTGAGGAGAAGTTTTCCAAGTCCTAGCTTTTGAAACTTATTCTTTACATATATCCTCTCTATTTCAAGTGATTCCTCATCCATCTTTTCAGACTGTGCCTCATCAACATTGACCTTTAAGTAACCGGCAACTTCATTGTTATGATAAACAAAAAAGAATTGCGAGGAAATATTGGATAATTCTTTTTCTAATTGTGTTAAATTAAATGCTCGTTCTAAATAAGTATTCATATTTTCAGGTGAATTTTGATGCTTAAATGTCTCATCAAATGTTTCATAACTAATTTCTTGAAGCGTATGCAAATCTTCAAAGGTACATTTTTTAAGAGTTAAAGTCATTTATATATATCTCTCCTTTAAGTTCATTTGAATAAAGCTGTTTGTTTAACATTAGTGTAGCATCCCTAAGACGCTTCAGAAATAGTAAATACTCTTTTGGGAGGGGGGGATGACTTATCCTTATCCTACGAAAAGTGTGAGATAGAGACAAAATCAATTAAAAAGCCTTCAAGCAAAGAAAGCTTGAAGGCTGTTGACATGATTAATTTTTTGAGTTGATCGTCTGTTTTTTCCCTTTGATAAAGAACGATAAAATCAAACCAACTACTGCTAATGCAATAGCATATTTGAAAGACGTTTGCACGCCATAGATAAATGAATCGATGGAAGGAATAGTAGTACCTTCTTCCTTCATGAATGAAGTTTGAGCAGTGGACATGATTGTAATTGCGACTGCTGTACCGATTGCACCAGATACCTGCTGAAGCGTGTTCATTAATGCAGTGCCATCTGGATATAAATGACGTGGTAATTGGTTTAAGCCATTTGTTTGAGCCGGAGCCATAACAAGCGATACACCAATCATCATAACACTATGAAGCACGATTATCGTAAGTTGAGAAGTTTGTTGGTCAATTTGCATAAAGAATACGAACGCAATACCGATTAAAATAAATCCTGGCATTACAAGAACCTTTGCACCATAGTCGTCAAATAGCTTTCCGACAATAGGTGAGAAAATACCGTTAATAACACCACCAGGCAATAGAACAAGTCCTGCTGTGAATGTTGCTAAAGCTAAGCCTGTTTGTAGGTAAAGCGGAAGCAAGATCATGGTAGAAAGAATACACATAAAGGCGATAAATACCGCGATTAGGCCAAGTACAAACATAGGATATTTTAGTACTGCTAGATTGATCATTGGTTTTTCCATGTTCAGCTGGCGCCAAGTGAATAGAGCTAGACCGATTATACCTGCAGCTAATGCAACAATTACAATAGTACTCCCCCAGCCATTTTCTCCTGCCACACTGAAGCCATACACAATTCCTCCGAATCCAATACTGGAGAAGAGAACAGATAGTACATCAATCTTTGGATGAGTTAGTTCATTCACATTTTGCATATAGAAATAGCCGAAAACTAAAGCAAATACAAGGAATGGCAGTGTCGTCCAGAAAATCCAGTGCCAAGTTAAGTATTCTAAAATTATTCCAGATACGGTAGGGGAGATTGCTGGTGCAAACATAATAACAAGTCCCATGATACCCATTGCGGATCCACGTTTTTCGACTGGGAAGATTAATAGAACCGTATTAAACATCAAAGGTAATAGAATAGCAGTACCAACTGCTTGTACAATACGTGCCATTAATAAGAAGGCAAAGGTTGGCGCAAGTCCTGCAATTATTGTCCCTACGATAGAAAATGTTAAGGAGGTTAAGAATAGCTGACGAGTCGTAAATTTTTGGATTAACAATCCAGAAATCGGTACAAGTATACCTAGGGTCAGCAGGAAGCCAGTTGTCAGCCATTGAATCGTTGTATGTTCAACGCCTAGCTCGACAGTTAGTTGTCCTAATGCCATGTTTAGTGCTGTTTCACTGAAGAGACCTACAAAGCCCGCTATTAAGAATGCAGAAAGTATAGGTAATTTTTTAATTGGTTGTGACATGTAAATCCTACTCTCTATTATAAATTACTGTTTTGGTGGTACTAAATTGGGTATTTGTTTGGCGATAGCTCTTAATGGATCACCAGAAGCACTTGTGACGCTCAACAATATCCCACCTTCAAATAATGCGTTTAATGTTATGGCAAGATTAGTTGCACATTCTTCCGACATACCATAATCGATAAACTTCTCTTTCACTAATTTTTGCCAACTTTTAAAAACGTGATCACAGGCTAGACGAATCTCATTGTTTTTAAGAGCCATTTCTCCTGCAATATTACCAATAGGAACACCATATAATTCATGCTTTTGCTCAATTTGAGTAGCAATCATATTCAATTGATTTAATAACATTTCAATAGGATCAGCAGATTTGTTCAATAGATTTTTTGTATCACTTAGTAACAAATCTCCTGTATATTGGATAGCAGCAAGGAGTAGCTCTTCCTTACCGTTCGGAAAGTGATGATAAAGGGCGCCTTTAGTTGTGTTGCTTTCGTTGATAATAGTGGAGATTTTTACCGCTTCAAAACCATAACAACTAAATAAGTGGCCTGCAGTCTTGATAAGGTGCTGTTTAGTTTCCATCCCTGGGGGCATCTTATTTACTCCTTTCTAAAACAGAACGGTCGGTTTGTTTTTTGCACAAAGACTAGTATATAGGCTATTGAAAGACAATGCAAGATTAAAAGAACAGAAGAACTAGATATCATATGTAAGCAAAATAAAAGAACTCTAATGTAGCATCGCTGCACCGGAGTCCCAAAGTTTTATATTATAATGTACCTCTGTCTACTTGCTCCTTCAGGATCTGTAGGTTTCCTAATACGTTTTTGGAAACCTCTAATGTCTCTTCGATGGCATTAGCTTTTTCGTCCGCAAGCTGGTAAATGATTTCATTAAACAGTAGCTCCATTTCATCTAAAATGGCTAAGGTCGCCACATTGTATAATCGCACATTTTCAAACTTAGCTGGTTCAAAGATGGCGGTATCCAGGTAGGGTTTAAAGTTATCAAGCATCTCTGGTAAGTTTGTATGCATCCGATTAAATCCAACACGCAAACTTTCCATTAGGACCTCCATTTCTACTAGAGGCTCTAGAGCACTGGCAACGGCACTTTTAACTCTTTGCTCATAATCTGTGAATATACTCATCAACAAGCTGATTGGATTTCCATATATCGCGATATTTTGAGCGGCCTTTACTGCGACAATAATGGCAGTCAATGCAGCTTCTATTAAAAGTACAATACGTTCCAGTCTAGAAAGGATAGGTCTTAATATCGTTGTTCCTACAGTCACAATTGTATTATGAGCTAATTCTACTTGGACTTCCTTCATTTTCATTCCGATTACTAAATAAGAAGATTCCTGAATTGTTTTAATTTCTGTTTTTTGAACAGCATCTACACGTTCTCCTGGTGTGGCTCCCGAGTGGATAGCATCAGCTAGGCTCACATCTCGATTAATAAAAGAATTGGCAATGTCGTTAACCTGCGCTTCATATTCTGTTAACTGAGTGTACACCTCTTCTTTGTTTATCTTTAGGACGTTATAATGTGCCGCAAGCTCCCCTACAACAGCATCAACGAAATTGTCTGTGCCTCCTCTAAATAGTTCAGGGATTTCGTTATAAAGGATATTGTGGGCACTAGCGACTAGGTAATCTACATCTTGCTTGAGTTGGTTTAAATAGTCTCTAGCCGGAGCAAAGAGCGTTTCTACACTTATGTTAGTGGAGGTAATAAACTCAATAAGTTCTGCAGGCTTTGAGTTTAGAATGCTGTTTAAGATGAGACAACGTTCCTCAGCCTTATTCAGAAGGTCGATTAAGTCATCGATTGCCGCTTTGATAATGGCCCCTGTCTCCGCTATTCCCTTAAAAAGTGGGTCTACAGCTATTTCCTCCAACTTTTGTTGGAATGTCTCTTGAAGTGTGGTGACACGCTGACTAAATTTTGCATTCTCATCTTCCACAATACTGACTGAGTTACTTATATACTCTTGAACATTGGTAATTCGACCCTTTACTTGGTCTCTAATACCATTGGAGAGTAAAATCATGTTTTCTTGGTTAATCTCAATTTTTTCGCTATAGCCTCCATAAATAGGCTGCCCTGTCCAAATACTCGTTACAATATGATCGTCGGCCCCAATATGGATAAATCCATGTCCAGGCTGTCCCTTTATGCCAACTTCAATGACAAAGTTCCCATCTTTATCTGGATCTACGTAGCCCGTATGATTCGGGGCAATCATGGAAAGGAGGGGAACCCCATTATTGATGCTATACTTTTTCCCAGGTATTCTATTACCTAATCCTAGCGATTCCTCTGTACTTGTAAGAAAGTCAAAGCGGCTATAGTAATTGGTTATATTATCGTACATCATTGTAGGATCTACTAAACCAGCAGGAAGGATGGCTGGATTTAAAGTGACAGCCTTCACCTGAGGATTTTCAATAGCGACAGCATTAGTTAATCCTCCACCTAGGGAGTTACCTGTTACGGAATCTACTTTACCAAGGTTAGTATTTACCCAGTCAAAGTAGTCTTGTGCATCACCTACTTGTGCAGGGGGAGTGTCAGCGAGTAGCTTTGCATTCGTATCAATCCAATCCTTATTGTCCTCGCTCCCAATATAAACTACCGTCAATTCCTTCGTTTCATGGTTTTGTACAGTAACAGCATCTAGCCCAGAGGACATCCCATATTGGGTATCTACTACTTTAAAAATTTTATCGTTTACGGTTATAATTTTACCGGTTTGATAATGTCGGTAAGCATGAAAACCAGCTAATTCTACTAAATCTTGGTCAGTTGTCTGGACGTTAGAAACAGGATTAATAGTAGTCACCTAGATTTTCACTCCTATTCTTTTCTAATTTCATTCAAGGCAGTTTTGTTTAATGAGCTTTTTTTGGAGCCGTCAGCATATTCTGCGTTTATCAAGTTATCATGTAAAATGACGGAATAAGAGCCTCGTGGTAGGCCTTCCATTTGCTCGATATCAGAAACTATTTTGTCATAAAGCACTTCATCTGGGTCAGTATCTGATTCTTTCATATATAAAGTAATCGTAATAAGCATTAGATTTGAATTTAAATCATACTTTTTCATTGAGCTCTTTAACTCTTCTTTGCTAATGGTAGGATTTTCTATATATTTGTTGTAAAGCTCGGTAAAGTATTCACCAGCAGCGCTTGTATAATAATAGGGAGTTGCATATCCATTAGCTCCTACCTTTTCAACTGCCTCCATACGGGTACCTACTAAAGGATTTTCTTCAGTGAGTTTCTCTAAGTAGTTATCAAGTGTAGAAAATTCCTGATCATGGATCATCGCATAAAGCCCAGTAGTAATGGCATCTTCTATCTGTCCCTCTTGAGACCATACTTTATCTACTTCTACTTTTTCATTCTCAACATCAATAGGTACAATAGCAAATGTATAAAAATGAGGTTCCCTTATAGATTCCACGAATACAGAGGCACCATCCACAGCTCCCACAATGTTATGGATTTTCACTTCTGTTTTATAGTTGTTTAAAAAGAAGTCCTTTACCGCTTGTTCAATTTCCTCTCGATTTGCTTCAGCTATTTTATCTGTTTCCTCCCCGTCCTGTAGGGCATATTCCTCCCCAGTGTAATCTTGAACACTAACAAAGCTTGAAGAATCTAAAGCCACATCTCCTTTACCAATTATTTCGGATTCCTTTTTGCTTTCTACTTCCATATTGCAGCCTCCTAATAAAAGTGTTGTGCTAACAATTGCTACGGCCATTTTGTTATTCTTCATTTTAATCCTCCCGCTTTAATGCTCAAACTATCGGTTTTTATTCATTGTAATCAAACCTTAGAAGATATGAAAATGATAGCTTCATATTTTATTTGAATTTTGAGAAAATGGGCGAAAGGGTCTATGGTTAACAAACAAAATGAGGACTTTGGTTGAATAAGGGTTAGATCTGCCTATCCTCTTTATACTGGGGAAGAACATATAAGGAATAGGAGATAATTAGTGGGAAATATATAAATCGTTAGAAAAAGTGAAACTTTTCTGTGAAGTTTCTGTCTGATAGATTATAGGAGGGATTATATTGAAGAAACTTCTCATATTAATGCTCCCGTTTATTTGGCTAGCAGGATGCGATTCTAGCACAGAAAAGGATTTAGCTGTTGATGTTCCAGTCCCTGAAGAACAAGCTAGCGAGCTTGATGGAACAAAGGAAGCCTATTTAAGCAAATTAGACGAGATTGAAGATAGTTTGAAAGAATTTGATAAGGTGTATGAATCTGGAACTCAAGCGGATATGAATCAAGCTAAGTCAGAGACATTCAAAAGATGGGACGAGGCATTAAATGAAATTTATGATGTTCTTAAAGAACAGCTTACTGAAAGTGACTTCGAGGATTTAAAGAAGGAACAAGAAGACTGGATTGTGCAACGTGATCAAATAGCAGAAGAAAAATCACAGGAAGCTGAAGGTGGAACACTTGAACCATTCCTGTATGCGAGTGCTCTAGCCGATCTCACTAAAGAAAGATGCTATGAGCTAGTAAATAAATACATGAAGTAAGTAAACCGCCTCTCGTTTGAGTGGCGGTTTTTACTACATATACCAGCACTTATACTAATCGATTTAAATGAATAGTTAAAATTTTAGGAAAATATATGTTTCTAATTTCCATATATTAGTTTAAAATATAATTATTACCTTAAAAGGGGGACTATTTTTGAAGAAGATGGGAATTATTTTAACTGCTTCCGCGTTATCACTGGGAATGTTATCAGCTACTGCAAATGCATCAAATACGACAGGAACACAGCCTTATAATGTTGTGGCGCAAGTTGCTGCTACAGACGTTTTGGTGTCTAAAGAGGAATTACTTAAAAAGTTTAAGGCTAGCTTTCCAGGTGTTTTCGACTCAATCAAGCCTAGCGAATTCTACATGCATTCCTACGATAATCCATATGAAAATACAACTAGGCATAGTATGTCTTTTCATAAGCAGGAAAAAGGGAAGGAGATCTCGGGCAGCATAGGTTTTTATGGGGATAATTATGAGATAGAGTCTTTTCAATATGAACCAGTTGCCACTGCAGATTCTTTATTTCCAGGCAAAGTATCTAAAGATGGAGCTAAACAAATTGCCCATGATTTTATGAAAAAGTATATGAAGGACGGTAGCTACCAGTTAGAAGAAGGACTTGAAGATTTTTATTATAGTTCACAAATTTTAACTCGACCAATTCGCTATACTTTCTCTTTTAACCGAATGCAGGATGGTGTCGCTGTTGGGGATCAACAAGTTAATGTGACTGTGCTAGGAAATGGAGAGGTAGTAGGATTTAATCGGGCTATTCCAAGCAAGTCTTCTACCTTCGATGATGTAAAAAAGGGTAAAGATGCTGAAGTTATTCTAAATCAGATAAAGGATAATTTGACGGCTAAGCTGCAATATCAAATTACCTATCCAAACGAAGGTAATAAGCCTGATGTGAAGTTAGTTTATAAGCCTGAAATACTAAGTGTAAATGCTATTACTGGGGATTGGTTTAATTCCTATGAGTTTTTAAAGGAGTATCCTGCTCATAAAGGATCTGAAATGATTGTAGAAAAGGCATTGCCTGTCAAACACAATGGCATTACAAAAGAAGCGGCTAAGAAAACAGCAGAGAACTTATTGAAGGTCGATTCAAGTAAGATAAAATTAACGATTCAATCGGTAGAGGAAATGAAAAATTATAATGGACAAGAAGTGATCAGTGTTCACTACATGTATCATTTTTCTAATGGCTCAGGATCTGGGTCTAGTATAGAATTCGATAAGAAAACAGGAGAGTTAGTTCGTTTTCATAGTATGCAGCAAGAAATTAAGGAAATGTTAGACGAGAATAAAGATCAGAAGTCCCTATCATATGAGGAAGCATTAGCTAAGGCTGTGGAGTATGCAAAAGAGTATTTGCCTTCTTATCTTCATGAGTATGCGCTTCCTTCTGAGACCAGCTATGCCGATCCAATGAGTGGTTATTACTTCATTTTCCCTCGCATTGTTGATGGAGTATTGGTAGTGGGTGATCAGATAAATGTAAATATTCATAAGGACGGTTCATTAAGTAGCATAAGCATAGATAGACCTCTGATTGACGAGTGGCCATCAAAAGACAAAGTTATTTCTGAGAAAGAAGCAACAGAGACTTTTAAAAAATCCGTGATGCTAAAGACAAGCTATATGAAAGAATATATGAAGCGAGAAAATAATCACTACTATTTAATTTCTTCTCCATTGTTTAATGAAGAAGAATTTCAGGTTTTAGAGGCAAGCACTGGTAAATGGTTTAACCAATACAACAGAGAGGTACTACCAGAGGTTTCTCATCCAACTGCAGCCGCCGAATTAAATTACTTAATCCAATCTAAAGTGTTAACGGTAAAAGATGCAAAGTCTTTTAATGGAGATGCCGCAGTATCTAAAGGGGAAGCTATTAGGATAATGATGAATTCCTTAACATATATGTACCATGGCTATCCTATGGATGACTCCGAAAATGCTAAACAAACCTTTACTAATATCGATTCGAAGCATACTTCCTATCAGGCTGTTGAAAGAGCAGTAGAACTTGGTGTAATAGCTGCAGACAAATCAACCTTTGATGTGGATAGTCCTATTACTAAAGAGGAGCTATCTATATGGTATATTCGTGCATTAGGCTTAGAGGAAGCAGCTAAGCAAACCAAGATATACAAAAATGATTTCGCGGATAGCAAGAAAATTAAAGATGAATATATCGGCTATATTGTGTTGGCGGATTCTCTAGGACTATTAAAGGCAGAGAAAAATCAGTTTAACCCTACCAAGCAAGTGACCTATGCGGAGCTAGCTGTTTCTACAATTCGTTTGGGCCATGAGATGTCTAAAAAGGGAAGAGATTATAGATACGGCTATTAATCTAATGTTAGTAGGATGGATTTGAAGCGAATGATACTGAACCTTGCAGAGGGGGAGAGAAACCTTGCGGAGACGGAGGAGAACCTTGCACAAACGAGGTTGAACCTTGCGGAAAAAGGCTAGAACCTTGTAGAAACCAGGTTGAATCTTGCGCAAACCCTAAAACTAGGCGAAGACGCTTATATCTGCACCTGCTTAGTAATAAATCATTAAATTAGAAAAAACTCACCAATATTTAGCTTGGTGAGTTTTTGTATTACTTCAGTTTTAAATAAAACCAAATGGCATTGATGAAGGTTTGTACCTGACCTTTACTAGAGGTGTCATCAAAGGATGTTAAGAAAGGATTGAGCAATGGCTGAAGCACGCTTTTGCGAACTCGTTCTTTGTTGAGCTCAGAAATAATGGCCTCATAGAGATCCTCTTGCTCCATCGTAAAATTCTCTTCCTCTTCAATGTTCTTAGCCATTTTCATGAGCTCGCTTAACTCTACTGGCTTTCGATCTATATTCATCCTCATTAAATGGACGGAAGCAGGTTCAATTAAAGAAGTATTATGTTGAAGCATATAGGGAATGATAAGACCGATATATTGGAGTAGGACTGCTACAATTCGGTGAAGTGAAAACGTTGCATTTGTTACACGTTTTGTAAATAGTAAGTGCTGGAGCATGCCGTGAAATAGTATAGCACTTTCAAAGGCATTTTCAGAAATTTCTTCTCCAAATACGGAAATAAACCGAATCGCTAACCACTCTAGCTCGAATATACGATGCTGCATCACAAGTTTTTTTAGATCTATTTCATTGGAGCTAAGGATTGCATCAAAGAGAGCATATAGGCTTCTTTCTTCATTTAACTGAATAATACTATATATTTGTTGAGCTAAAATCTGTTGGTCCTTTTCTTTTTTCCCAACTTGGATTTGCATACGGAGCTGACTAGCATCATATCGTAATCCTTCTAGTATTTCTGCGATACAATCATTTTTTGAACTAAAATAATTATAAAAGGTTCCTTTTGAAATAGCTGCTCTATCAATGATGTCCTGGATAGAGGTTTGTTGTATTCCTTTTTCTACAAATAGCTTTAAAGCTACATCTGCAACATGTCTTTTACGTTTATTCATAAATCCTCCGATAGTAATCTGATGGCTTTAGTATATATATTGTGAACACAAAGTTCAACTATATTTAAACTAGGTGTACAAATATATTGAAAAAAATGAACTAATGGTTTAATATAATTCGAGTAATGAAGTAAATATAGAAAAATAGAATAGGGGAAAACGAAAGATGAGTGACACTGAAAATAAAAAAGCTACGTATTTAATGCTCGCAGTACTCTTTGTTGGAGCATTTGTATCGTTTTTAAATAACTCCCTTTTAAATGTAGCATTACCTTCCATTATGGTGGACTTAGACGTGGAATATTCTACTGTCCAATGGTTGGCAACTGGTTATATGTTAGTGAGCGGAGTGCTAATACCTGCATCAGCCTTTTTAATAAGAAGGTTTTCGAATAGAACATTATTTCTTACCTCCATGGCAATATTTACGTTAGGTACTGCTATGGCAGCAGTTGCTCCAAATTTTGGCTTCCTTTTAACAGGGCGTATGGTTCAAGCAGCTGGTTCCTCTGTAATGGGGCCTTTACTGATGAACGTAATGCTTGTTGCCTTCCCACGTGAAAAACGAGGAGCGGCTATGGGGATTTTTGGATTAGTTATGATCACAGCCCCTGCAATTGGGCCGACATTATCGGGGTTCATAGTACAATACTATGACTGGCGAGTTCTTTTCATCATGATTTTACCGTTAGCCGTTATTAGCTTGTTACTAGCTGTTTGGAAGCTAGGGAATGTTATGACAACTGACAAAACTGCAACAATTGACTTTGCCTCAATAATCCTTTCGACATTCGGTTTTGGTGGTCTGTTATATGGAGTCAGCACAGCAAGCACAGCTGGCTGGGATGATCCAATTGTAGTAACCACACTAATAGTGGGATTAGTAGCAATAGTTATTTTTGTAATTCGCCAGTTAAAGTTAGAACAGCCATTGTTAGATTTACGCGTATATAAGTATCCGATGTTTGCTTTAGCATCCATTATTTCAATTGTTAATGCAGTTGCTATGTTCTCGGGTATGATTTTAACACCAGCCTATGTGCAAAGTGTACGCGGTATATCTCCCTTAGACTCTGGACTACTAATGCTACCTGGGGCAATTGTTATGGGAATTATGTCTCCGATAACAGGGAAACTTTTCGATAAGTTTGGTCCCCGTACTTTAGCATTAATAGGATTGGTTATTACAGCAATTTCTACTTTCGAATTATCTAGACTACAAATAGATTCTACCTATTTATTTATTGTTATAATCTACACGATACGGATGCTAGGGATGTCTATGGTTATGATGCCAATCATGACAAATGGTTTAAATCAGTTACCAACACGTTTAAACCCGCATGGTACAGCTGTTAACAACACAGCTCAGCAGGTTGCTGGTTCCATTGGTACGGCAGTGCTAGTTTCTATAATGAACTATGTAACCACCAAAGAAGGGGAAAGCCTAATGGCCAACGTTGACCCTGCTACACTGACAGAGCAAACCATGGGCTTACTAGGTCAACAAGCTCTATTAGCAGGGATTCAATACTCCTTCCTAGTTGCTTTGGTTATGAATATAATCGCGTTAGTCTTAGCCTTCTTCTTGAAACGAGTAGATGTAAGCCCTGAATCATTACGTAAAATAGAAGAAGAACACCAAGAACCAAAAGCTTCTAATTAATTTTATTTAAAAAGGGCTAAAACAAATGCCCATTAAAAACGTAAAATCGAACTCGGTTTTACGTTTTTTCTTTTAGTTGCTTGAAGAGGAGGGGGCCAGGGTAAATTGCGAGTCGAAAGCCCACCCTCTGTAACGGAAAAACACTCCAACCAAATATAGATAGAAAACCCGAAATTTTACTCATCGTAAAACTTCGGGTTTTTTATTTTGGAAGTAGATTTATCCTAATATCTTTCATTTTTTCTTTTATGCGTGTTTTGAAAAAAAATAAAAAATAAATATTTAATAAAATGTCTAATTAAAAATAAAAGTGGGTAATAGATTAAAAGGTGTTGTGAAAAAAATAATAGAATATTCCCATAAAATTACTAAAGAGAGAGTGAGAGTTGGAAAATGTTTAATACGTATGAGGTTAAACCCTATTTTGATGAGATGCTAAAATCATGTGGAGAACCAAAACTACATTATCAAAACTTTTACAATATACTTAACCGGTTTTCTGTAGAAGAACTAAAAGAAAAACATGAAACAGCCCAACTTTCCTTTTTAAGACAAGGCATAACCTTTACAGTTTATAACAATAATACGGGAGCGGAACGTACTATGCCTTTTGATTTCATTCCAATTATCATTCCTCCTGAAGATTGGGAGACAATTCAAAAGGGAATGATACAACGCACAGAGGCTTTAAACTGTTTTTTACAAGACATTTACCACAAACAGAAAATTATAAAAGATGGAATTATCCCTCGAGATTTGATAGAGAATAATAAATATTACTATCACAAGCAAATTAAAAATATTAAAATACCATTAAATAACAACATATTTTTAGCAGGTATAGATTTAATTCGTGATGAAACGGGTAAGTATTTGGTGCTTGAGGATAATTTAAGAAACCCATCTGGTCTATCTTATGTATTCCAAAATCGATACGTTATGCGTCAGGTCTATCCCGAATTTTTTGCTAACCACTCCATTCATGCTTTGGAACAGCAAATAACCTATATCTATGAAGCAATCGTAGAACATGCTCCAGAAGGAGTAACTAACCCTAAGGCAGTACTGCTTACTCCAGGAATATATAACTCTGCGTATTACGATCATGTATTTTTAGCTCAACAAATGGGATTGCAGTTGGTCGAAGGCCGTGACCTAACAGTAGTTGATAACATTGTATATATGAAAACAATCCGTGGACTTGAAAAAGTAGATATTATTTATCGTAGAATTGATGATGACTTTTTGGATCCTTTAGAGTTTCGTGAGGATTCTACTCTTGGAGTTCCTGGTTTAATAGATGCATATAAATTAGGCAATGTGGCAATATTAAATGGTATAGGAAATGGTGTTGCTGATGATAAAGCAGTGTATACCTATGTTCCTGATATGATTAGATATTATTTAGAGGAAGAGCCGATTATTGATAACGTGAAAACCTATCGTCTGGATAATATAGAACAGAGGGAATGGGTACTTCAGCATTTATCAGAACTGGTCGTAAAAAATGTTGGTGCCTCAGGTGGCTATGATATGTTAATAGGCCCACATGCTACTAAAAAAGAAATAGAGAGATTTAGGGAAAAAATTTTAAAGACACCGGAGCAGTATATTGCGCAGCCGACTATTCAGCTGTCAAGAGCACCTGCGTATCAAGGAGAAGCGTTTTATCCATGTCATGTAGATTTACGAGTGTTTGTCATTAGAGGAGAGGATACACATGTATTTCCAGGTGGTCTTTCACGTGTAGCATTAAAGAAAGGCTCGCTAGTAGTAAACTCCTCACAAGGTGGTGGAGGTAAAGATACATGGGTCATGAAATCAGGGGGTTTTAGTTCATGTTAAGTCGTGTAGCAGATTCTTTATACTGGATGTCTCGAAATTTTGAGCGAGCGGAACAAAATGCAAGAATTTTAGATGTTCATTTAACTCAAATGGTTGAAACCTCTAGTGATGAATCATTTAAAGAGACACAGTGGAAGCTATTATATGAAGCGTGTTCTACTCTAGATGAATTAGAGGCATTGAAAAATAAAAAGAATAGCAAAGAGGAAGACCTAATATTCTACTTGGCATTAAGTCATGAAAATCCAAATTCGGTTTTCAATTGCGTACGTATTGCTAGAGAGAATGCAAGGGTTTGTCGTGATCACATACCTAATGAACTGTTTGAAGTGTGGAATGACGTCTTTCTATATACAAAAGATGCTCAAAATATCCCTTATTCTCTTCAGAACATGAGGTTATTTCTAAGCCAGATTAAAAAGGCTTCTTTCACTATTCAAGGAATTATTGAGTCAAACATGTCTCGTGGTATAGCTTACCATATGATGAAAATAGGAAATTGGTTAGAACGGGCTGAAAAAACTGCCAGAATTTTAAATGTAGTGTGTGAACATACAAGTGAAGCGGAGCTTTCTTATAAAAGAGATGAATATTATGCGTGGCTATCAGCACTTAGAATGCTGAATGGCTATGAGGCCTATTTGAAGGTGAATAGACCAAAAATGGATCCACGAACAATTCTTGCTTTTCTTATTGTCGATGAAACCTTTCCTAGATCCATTCATTACAATATGAATAGTGTGCAAAATGCAATTGATAATTTGGGAGGACAGAAGGCTAAACACTCAGAAAAGCTCCATTATCTTTTACAAAGGCTTCATCAAGACTTTGATGAAATGACTATTCAGGAGTTAGACTCCGAAGAAATGATGGAATTTCTGAATCGTTTTCAAAACCAATGTAATGAAATTGGGCAAACTTTCTCTGAAACCTATTACTTAATAGAACCAGTTTCTACATCTTCTACACTCCATATTCAAGTACAGACACAGAGTGACAATCATTGGATGAGTGGATCTCAGGTTTCAAATAATGAAAAAGCTTCCTCTTTAAAGTACAAAATTGAGCATACTAATATTTTCGATTATGAAACGATGGTCGATCAAAGTATGAATTCAATTCGTTTAAAGCCGAGAACAGACGAATGTCAACGATTGCTTTCCTACCGCGCAGAAATTAATCCTGTTGCCTTAACTAAGGAACACGTGGATATATGGGGAAACACAGTAGAATCATTTTTTATAGCAGACCATCATCGGCATTTAGAGGTTAAGACAACCTCTATTGTAAGTATTCAAAGAAGTCCGTGGGTTCATCGTATTGATTATTCGCCTGAAATGTACGCAATTTTTCATTCGAATCTTTTTAGAAGTCATTATTTAGCTTATTTAAGTAACACTGCTTACACTTATTTGACTCCAGAGCAAATAGAAAAGGTGGATAATGAAATAGGAGAAATGGTAAATCCGGTTAAATACTCAATTGATTTAATGGGATATTTGTTCAATCATTTCACATACGATGGCTCATCTACTACAGTTACCACTAAGGCGATTGAATCCTTCGACCTTAAAAAAGGTGTTTGTCAGGATATATCGCATGTGATGCTCGGAGTGTTAAGGACAAAGAATATACCAGCTCGGTATGTTAGTGGTTATTTGTATGTTGGAGAAAACTCTGCTTTAGTTGGTGATGCTGCTAGTCATGCATGGGTGGAGGTTATGGTACCTGGAATCGGCTGGGTAGGACTTGATCCAACGAATAACGTGGAGGCGTTAGAAAACCATATACGTGTAGGTGTTGGACGGGATTATAATGATGTTAGCCCTGTCCAAGGAGTATATAGAGGTGGAAGTCATTCGCTAGATGTGAAAGTATCTGTAAGTTTAATCGAGCAATAAGAAAGGCCTCAGCTTCAAAGTTGAGGCTTAATTAATGAGGCTCGACAGACCTATTTTTAAAAACAATGTGTTTAATCGGAAAGATTAAGGGAACATTTTAAATAGAATAAATTTACAAAGGAGGACAAGCAAATGAAGCATTTAAAAGCACTTCTTATTAAATTTCTGATGATAGCAGTAGTCCTTTTAGTTGTTTTGACTTTAATTTTTGATGTCCCATTCCTGGATTCTATATGGACTAGCTTAGTCTTAACTGTTTTAGCTTACATTTTAGGAGACTTCCTATTGTTCCGCCTAGCTGCTAATCGTTCAAGCCAAAATGTTCGAAATATGATTGCCACAGGTGGAGATATTATATTAGCATTCTTAACCATTTGGTTTATGCAAATTGCATTAGTAGATGCTGACGGAAATCTAGCGCTTGGAACACTTATTGCTGCATTAGTTATTGGTGGAGGCGAATGGTTCTTCCATAAATATTTGGATGGAAATGTATTTTACAAAAATAAACGTACAACAGCAGATGTCGCTGCCGATTATGGAGATTAACAAAAAACCCTCTTTTCTAAGGGGGTTTTTGTTATGGTTTGTTATTCTATTCAAGAAGAAGTGTTCGGGTGTCTAAAGAGTTACTTCAACGGCAAGCTGCTAATTGTTTTCGATCTAGCTTTCCTAAAGTGGTATAAGGTAATTGGTCAACAAAGATTATATCCTTTGGAAGATGAATACGTGGAATCCTTAAGCTAAGCCACTCTAATAAAGTTATCTCTGTTAATTGTTCGCCTTCGTTGTTCAGTTCGACGTATGCTATTAGCCTTTGACCATATTGTTCGTCAGCTATGCCTAAAATGGCCACTTCTTTTATCAAAGGATGATGTATTAATACTTGTTCTACTTCTTTAGGGTATATGTTGACCCCTGCAGAAACTATAAGATCGTCTGTTCTCCCACACAAGTAGTAATATCCGTTTGTATCCCTATATCCCATATCTCCAGTCTCCATCCAGGAAGCTTCTTTGTTTTTTATAGACCATCTGTTCTTTGTACATAGCTGTCCAATCTGTCCTTCTTTTAGTTGATTCCCATTTCCAATCACTTCTAGTTTCCCCCCTTTAACTAATCGGCCAATTGTGTCAGGAGAGTATTGCAAGTCTTTCGGTGTAGCAATCGTATTTAGACCAGCTTCGGAAGTGCCATAAAGGTTGTAGAGAATGGGTCCTAGCTTATTGTTGACCTCTTCTACTAGCTTGGCATTAAGGTGTGCTCCCCCTGAAGCAATACATTGTAGAGAGGTTAAATAATCAGGTTTATGCTTAACCAATTTATGAATCATAAGAGGTACAACTGTTATTATTTCGACTTTATGTCTTCTAATGATTTGACTAGCCTTTTCTGCTTGAAAGTACTCTGAAAGGATTACTTTTTTCCCTAGAGCGATAAAGGTAAGCAAAATTGCGATACCATACCCATGATAGAGAGGCGTTGCAATATATGCCGTACGATATTGCATTAGCCTCAATCGTTCTAACACAGTTAAAAAGGGATGTAAGTAGTTGATTAAAGAAGGTTTATGGACTGCTTTTTTAGGTGTCCCAGTTGTCCCGCCTGTTAGCAATATGAGCCTACCTTTTGACGATCTTTTCATCGATGTAGCTTTTAGTCTGATATCTTCATGAATGAAATGGTTAATGTAACTACTTTCAATTGCCAAGTGGAGTAGTTGAAGATCTTTTAATATTGATCTGGCTTCTTCATCATATATGTATAAATCGAAATGATAGGTGTCTACTAATTGCTTAAATTGAATGGTACTCATCGTTGGATTCATCAAATAAACATTAGTTCCTAAGCGGGAAGCAGCAAAAATAGAATGAACAAAATGATGATGATTTTTGCTTAAAATAGCTACATTTTTACCTGAACTTAAATGCCGGTTGTCTTTCAAGTAAATAGAAGCAACCTCACAGTTCCTTGCTAATTGGTTATATGTAATACTTTCGGTGTCGGTTACTATGGCTATCTGATTGCCAAATCTTTTTTCCGCAAGCCGTACTAAAACCATTAAGTTAATACCTTCTTTATAAATCGTAAAGATTAAACGAAACAAGCCAGAAGGAGAGAGGAGCCCTATCTTCCATATTACTTGCAGTAAGGAAATAATCATTTGTTAAGCCCTCTTTTCTGAAGGAGTTTAGGCAATACATAATCCCATCCTCTTCGGCCGACTAATGAACCTATTTGACCGAAAATCAGCCACCAAGGTTGAAAAGTTTTTCTTTTTGTATAAAGGAAATTTGCTATAATCTTTGCAACATGTAAAGGACTCATGGCAGGTGTATTACGATAGGCAAGGGTAGGCTCAATCATTGGAGTCCTAACTAATGGTAGGTATACCGTGGTAGTTAAAATACCCTTTCCATTTATTTCGGGAGACACGGAGCGGAACCATGTATCAAATGCAGATTTAGACGCCTGATAAGCGGCCCAAAAAGGTATAGGAAGAAGCAAGGCATTAACTGTCGACACATTTACAATATGCCCTTTATTTTTTTCTATTAAAGGTATGGTGGACAATAGCAGTTGCACGGGAGCGAAGTAATTAATGGCCATCGTCCTAGTGAAATCATGATAACGATTTAATGACTTGTCAATCGAACGATTAATGGACAAGCCTGCATTACTAACGATAATATCCAGTCCATTGGGGAGCTGATGCAAAAAGCGTAGTAATCTTTCCAGATCTTTATCTTCTCTCATATCTGCCGAAATAATGCTTACCTTAGCTTTGTAGGATTCTATATCTTCTTTTATTAGCAATAGTTCTTTTTCGCGTCTTGCTACCAATACAAGGTGTACGTTTATATTCTTTAAAACAAACGCAAGTTCTCTACCTATTCCAGAGCTAGCTCCAGTAATAAGAACTGTTTTAGCATCAAGTTTATCTTCTAGCTTTCTTTCATCCAAATGAATAGAAGGGAAGAGTATTTTTTCTACAATAGAATAGTTAACCATTTTAAACAGCCCTTTATGATTAGAAAATTTAGTTATATACATTTTAACACCTAAACCAGACACAAAATACAAAAATCGGAAAATTTAGAATCTAATTATTAGCTTTCTACGTTTTAATATGATATTATTACCTCGAATTAGAGATATATTGAACTGAGGTAAGTCGTTAGTTTATAGCTTTACCTGAAAGAGCAAGTTTTGTATTTAAAATGTTTGGGCAAAATAAATAAGAGCAAAGGTAGGAGGAAAAGATATGTTGAAAATAGGTATTATTTTAGGGTCTACCCGTGAAGGTAGATTAAGCCCACAAGTGGGTAACTGGGTGAAAGAAATAGCAGACAAGCGTGGAGATGCTCAATATGAAATTATTGATATTGCTGAATTCAAGCTCCCATTACTTGGAGAAGCTGGTGTAGATGCTTCTGGTGCCGCAGCCTGGTCTTCAAGAGTTGCTAATTGTGATGGATTCGTATTTATCGTACAAGAATACAACCATTCCATTACAGGTGCATTAAAAAATGCGCTAGATTATCTACGTGTGGAGTGGAACAATAAAGCAGCAGGAATCGTATCTTACGGATCAGTAGGTGGAGCTCGTGCAGCCGAGCACTTAAGAGGTATTCTAGGAGAGCTATTAGTAGCAGACGTACGCGTACATCCTGCCCTATCATTATTTACCGACTTTGAAAACGGTACAGACTTCAAACCAGCTGCCGTTCAAACAGACTCAGTAAACCAAATGCTAGACCAAGTCATCCCATGGGCAACAGCACTAAAAACCATTAGGTAACAAGAAAAGCGAAAGCGCCTATCCCTGCCCCGACAGGCAAATGGGAAAATGCGAGGAGGCAGCTCTTCAGCCACCGCAAACGCTCTTGTTTTCGACGAGCTTGCACAGGAGCAGTATTATCCCATTTGACCCGAGGGGCAAGGCACAGTAGCTAGACACCAAGAAAAGCGAAAGCGCCTATCCCTGTCCCGACAGGCAAATGGGAAAATGCGAGGAGGCAGCTCCTCGTAATAGCTTACAATTACAAAAATCCACTCTACTGTATAAGAAGAGTGGATTTTTGCATTCATACGATGTTGCAAAGAATTACAAGCTAATCAGGTTGTTGGAACTTCTTTTGGCGAGCGACTAGTAAGATTTTTCTCTTTCATTGAAAAACCAGTGAGTCCGTAAACAAACGTAAAAATTGGAGTTAGCAATGCTAAAAAGCAGAATGGAAGATAAGTCAATGTCGGTACTCCTAGCGTAGTTGCAGTGAAGACGCCACTTGCTGTCCAAGGTAGCAAAGCACAGCCCTGTGTTGCGGTATCTTCCATAGCCCTTGAAAGATTTTCAGGCCGTAAATTAAACTTATCAAACAGTGGTTTCATGAATGTTCCAGTCATAACTCCTGCAAACGAGAAGCTTCCCCCAAGACCGAGTGTAAAATAGGACATGATCATCGTTACAAAAACGAGTAATGCTCTACTCTTAATCATTTTAATTATAGAATCAATGATGGTTACTAGCACTCCCGAGATATTCAATAAACCCCCTAAGCCAAGGGCGAAAATAAAGATTGCTACCATTGGCAGCATGCTTACTAATCCCCCTCGCTGTAGCAAGGAATCGATCGCTTCAATACCTGATTCTACAAAAAATCCATTATAAGCTACTCCCAAAATACTTGTCATATCTATACCTTGGTAAAAAATAGCGACAAGGGCACCTGCGACCCCGCCTAAAAAAACGGAGATAATAGCGGGTTGTTTTGTAATTAGTAGTACAAAGAGAAATAGTGCTGGAATAATAGAGATAATACCTAAATTAAAGTTTGCTGCTAAATATCCTGTCAAGCTATTAACTTCAGCTGAATTAACAGCTGCCACTTCAGTATTTAAACCGATAAGGGTAAATATAATTGCTGATAAAACGTAGGCGGGAACGGTTGTCCAAAGCATGTGCTTCACATGTGTAAAGACATCAATGCCTACTACTGCGGCAGCAAGGTTTGTTGTATCGGATAAGGGAGAAAGCTTGTCTCCAAAGTAAGCCCCACTTACGATCGCTCCAGCTGTCATCGCCAGAGAAACATCTAAGCTTTGACCTACCCCAATCATAGCAATCCCTGCTGTGCCTAAAGTTGCCCAAGAAGAGCCTGTAGCCATTGAGACCACAGAACAAAATAAAAGAGTAGTTACCAAGAAAAATTGAGGAGAAATAGATTGAATTCCATAATAGATTAAAGTAGGAACTGTACCAGATGCTATCCATGTACCGATTAATATTCCTACTGACATTAATATTAGGGAAGGCTTGAGGGCTTTAAGCATGGAAGCAAACATTGCTTTTTCAATTTCTTCATAAGAATAGCCAAGACGCAAAACAAAAGGGATGAGAACAACGATCGCAGTGAACAGCATAATTTGAATAGGGGCTTCCAATAGTATCAATCCAGTGGATATAACCGCAACCATTAAAATGAGGATGAATAATGAATAGGATAAAGATGGTTTTTTTATTGTTTTTTCCATTTAATCACTCCTTTTATTAGATATAAAATCAAGAATTGAAGCTAATACTATGTTGTTATATTATTCAGAAAATATATTAGTGGTAACTAGATACCCTCTTTTTGTGTATTATTAACATTTTTTTGAGAAGTTTTTGTACATTTTTCTAAATGGAGCAGGTTGAGTGGGGGCTTTTTAATAAGTTAGAAATAAAAGAAAGCCCCATCACCGGGTGATGGAGCTGATGATATTATTATCTTTGTGTTGCTCGGAACCCTGCTGCTTCAGCTTCTTCCTTACTGCAAAACATTTCTTCGGCAACTGTCATTTCATAATATTGCTGACCAGGGACATGATAGATTTTCTCACCCTTAGAATTGATATTACCTTTTATTGTACAATCAGTAATACTATCCGGTTTCTTTTCCTCATTAGCTTTTTTAACTGCTTTCACTTCTTCAACCGCATCTTTATCGTAGCCACGATTCGTAACATAATTCTCCACTGACCATATCCCGATTGCTTGCTGTTGAGCTTTTTTCTGAATGGCTTCAAACCAGTCTACATGCTTAGTATTAGGTGCGTAAATGTAAGCAACTCGGGCAAGACCTTGTTTTAACAGTTCTTCTTGCAGACTCTTTCCATCAGAAGTATAGATATAAGCAAGAAGTCGATTATATTTATCTCTATAGGAGACATCGAACTCTAAAAAGACAGTATCCTGCCCCTTCAGTAATTGTTTCGTAAAATCCTTTGCATCCTGTCCAAAAGGCTGTTCTCCTAGCTTAGGATGGTTAGTTTCGGGAGTGTCTACCAATAAAAAGCGCACGTTTTCATTTGCACCATTGTATTTTATTTTAATCGTATCCCCGTCGATCACGCTGACCAATGGAAATTCTTCAAGCTTAGAGACGTCATGAGTAGTGCTCGACGTAGCTTCAGATGATTCTTTTTTTGGAGCAGTCTCAGCTGTCTCCGAAGTTTGCTGCTCAGTGATTGGATTTTTGTCCTCCACCACTAACTGATCTATACTGCTGCATGCTCCTAGTAAGATGGTTAAGGATAAAATATACATAATCCATTTTTTCATGTTTCATACCTCTCTCTTTCAATCGGTCACTATCTTAACATACAAGTAAAAGAGAGTGAAAGAGAAATAGAAGAATTCAGTACGTAAGATGTAGTCATTTTCCATTTTAATATTTTTCATTTACATTGAACGTTTTTATGTAAATTAACGTCTAACAGTTACAAAAGAGGGGGAACAAAAATGGAGCACCTAGTTAGGAAAGCAATCACAGGAGATGACGATGCTTTCTTACAGCTAATGCAAATACATCGTGATGTTCTATATAAAACTGCCTTTATATATTTAAAAAATGAACATGATGTGTTGGAGGCTCTTCAGGAAGTGACGTTTCGAGCCTATACCAAGCGTCACCAAGTAAAGGAACCGTCCTTCTTTCAAACTTGGCTAGTGAGAATCCTGTTGAATTATTGTATGGACACATTGAAGAAGCAGGGCAATTTATTTTCGTTAAATGAAGATGTAGAAAAAGAACAACATTCCTCTAACCAGGATCTTATGCTTGCACTTAGAGAGTTGCCGAGTGCACAACGAGAGCTCATTCATTTAAAATACTTTAATGATTTAAAGGTGAGCGAAATTGCAAGAAGGCTAAAAATTCCAGAGGGGACAGTTAAGTCAAGATTACATCATACGCTAAAGAAAATTCGTGTTTTTATGGGAGAGAGAGGGGGCGATGTTTAATGACCAACGTAAAACAAATTAAGCATTTAGTAAATGAACAAATGGAAGCTATCCAGGTTAGTTCAGCTACTGGAGGCGCCATATTAAACGGTATTAAGATAGCACAAAGAAAAAAACAGCGCAGGTCTAAGATAGGATTTAGCCTCTCAGCTATAGCCGTGCTTTTCCTTGGCTTCGCCTTTATGACACGCATTTCTCCAGCCTTTGCCCAGATTTTTGAGGATGTACCGGGCTTGGGGGCTATTGTAGCGATCGTAGAATATGACAGGGGGGTAGAAGATAGTGTCGTAAACAACTATTTTGAGGCAATTGGTGTTTCTGTAAAAGAAAATGATGTTACTTTTACGTTAGATGCGGTGATAGCGGATGCTACTGGTATGCTACTCTCGTATACCCTCGAGTCTCCTAATCCCGTAAATGATTATCATCTAGGAGACACAGTCCTGCTCCAAAATGAGGAAGAGCTTGGTCTTGCTTACGTAACTTCCGAGCATACTCAAGAAGATGTGATTCAAAAAATGGAGAGCACCATTAGGATCTCTGACCCTAGTGGTGTGATTGATTATAATAATCCAGACTTTACATTAAAGTTTTCAATACGTGGAGAAGAGGATTTAAAATTTGTCATACCATTTGAGTTGAAAAATAAAGTTGCCAAGCCAAAGCATTACAAGCTAAATCGTGAGGTGGTAGTAGAAGGACAAAAATTTACTGTAGAACAAGTAAAAATATCTCCTTTGCATGTCGCGATTGATATAAAAACGGATCCACAAAATGATATGGTTATTTTTAATTTTTCTTCTATTAAATTGCAGAATGAAAGAGGAAACGTATGGGGAAGTGGATCCACATCCATTAGTAGCTTTGGAAGTGCTGATACTACGAAAAGAACGATTTATTTAGAAAGCAATTATTTTCAGGAATCAGAAGAATTATATTTAGTTATCGGTGATATTTTGGCTATGCCAAGGGATGAACGAGAGATCGTTATAGACTTTGATAAAAAAGAAGTGGCTTCTATATCTAAACAATATCCTTTGCAGCTAGAAATAATAGATGAGTCTAGCTTCAAGGTGGATTTTGACAATAATTTAGGCTTTAATCAAACCATTTTCACTAACGGCGAGGATAGAAATGGCCGTAAAGTGCCGCTAGCTATATCTCATAGACTTTCTGACACCACTAATTCTCAAGTATTTACTTTAGAGCAAGGAACCAAGAATAATCCAGTAACCTTTGTACTGCAGGGATATCCTAACTATTTGAAGAACGATACACGCATTAAGGTTAAATAGGGAGTGCTTAAAACACAGTCATTAAAAAAAGAAATTTAATACCATTTAGTTTCTTGTTGTGGGATAATTAGGAAAAACGTGGGAGGTACTATGGCACTTTTTCTAGGATTATTATCTATGTTGTTTGGTTCTCTTTTTATGTCATTGACAGTTGATGAGCTAGGTTCGATTGGTAACTTATTTTTATTGATCTATGGGATAGGTTTATTTTTGCTTGGTGCATTGGTGCTTGGCTCGAGAAAAAAGAAACGAGTAAGAAAGCCTATGAACATCAAACGAACAGGTATTTCCTTAGCTGTTTTAGGGCTCATTTTATTATTTGGAAGTTACATTCAGAAGAATATACCTCTAGTCTACCTTGGCTCTATCCTATTAATAGCTGGTGTTATTTTTATGCTAACTAAGCTTGAAGAAGTTCAGTTAAATGTAAAGCCAATAGTAATATGCATATATATGATTACATTTGGAATGGTGATGGTTATCACTACATTTTTGGGATTACCAAATGAAGATTTAAGAACCTTCGGATTTGTCCAGTTAATGCTGGGGATTATTTTTGCCGTGCTTGAAAGCGTGAAGGAAATAAAACCTCCAGCTAAGCAAATGTCCTTTAAAGCAAAATAATATAT
The DNA here is from genome assembly GCF_938022135.1 of uncultured Psychrobacillus sp. NCBI lineage: Bacteria > Bacillati > Bacillota > Bacilli > Caryophanales > Bacillaceae > Psychrobacillus > uncultured Psychrobacillus sp. The sequence continues at coordinate 29,151 of NZ_CALIED010000036.1, read as the reverse complement.
TTTTTCTCCAAATGAGGGTACTCTAAATGTGTGAGAAAAACTTATACATAAGGAGAGATTTGCATGCAAGCAATTACAGGGAAAACAGCATTAATCACTGGTGCAGGTCGAGGCATTGGTCGCGCAACAGCTATAGCCTTTGCTAAAGAGGGTATTAACCTTGGACTTTTAGGAAGAACAATCGAAAACTTAGAGGCAGTTGCAAGTGAGCTACAAACATATGGTGTAAAAGTTTCCATAGCTGCTGCTGATGTATCCAACATGGAATCTGTGAACAGTGCAGTTGAAAAAATTCGTGGGGAGCTTGGCCCAATCGAAATCTTGGTAAACAATGCCGGCATCTCTAAATTCGGTAAATTCCTTGAAGTAGATCCAGAGGACTGGGCTAAGATCATTCAAGTAAATGTGATGGGCGTGTACTACGTAACTAGAGCAGTACTACCAGACATGATCGAAAAAAATGCAGGGGACATTATTAATATCTCTTCTACTGCAGGACAAAAGGGAGCTCCAGTTACAAGTGCTTATAGTGCATCTAAAGCTGCGGTAATCGCACTAAGTGAATCTCTAATGCTAGAAGTAAGAAAGCAAAATATCCGTGTTGTTACATTAACACCAAGCACTATTGCTACAGACATGGCAATCGAATTAAACCTGACAGACGGAAATCCAGAAAAAGTAATGCAACCAGAAGACATCGCTGACTTTATGGTAGCTCAGCTGAAAATGAACCCAAGAATTCTGCTTAAATCTGCAGGACTATGGTCAACTAATCCATAATAATTATAAAATGGTCGCGATGAAAATCGCGGCCATTTTTTGTTTTTAATCATGTCAGCTCGGACTCCTACAATGTCTGGCTAGATTACTACAATCAACTCAAACTTTACGACAATCGAGCAATGGATTACGACAGTGCCACCACGAATTACTACAATCCAAATGGATTACGATAATGACCGGATAGATTACTACAATCAACTAAAAATTTACGACAATCGAGCAATGGATTACGACAATGCCACCACGAATTACTACGATCCAAATGGATTACGATAATGACCGGCTAGATTACTACAATCAACTCAAACTTTACAACAATCGAGCAATGGATTACGACAATGCCCACATAATTTACTACAATCCCTTTTTCACTTCACGACACTCACCCAAATAGTTCTTTGTCACCCACTCTAAATACTCTTTTACCTCTCAAGTCAAAAAAACTTATTTTAATTGGAATATTCTAATTTTATGGAGCATATATATAAATAAGTTTGTGTTTAAAAGGGAGGAGAGTTAGGAAACAGATTATGTTCAAGCAACCTATTCCATAGATAAGTTAATAGACAAGCATAGGAAGATATAGATATGAAAATATAGTAATAAATTGGGGGACTATTTAGGTGAGATTAAATAAGCTTGGGATTATTTTAACTTCATCGGCATTGACCGTTGGGTTATTTTCTACTACTGTAAGCGCTGCTCCAAATGGGACGAATCAGACTAGTAAACCGATTGTACAGGTAGCTGCTTCAAACGTTGTTTATACAAAGGACGATTTAATTAAAAAGTTTCGCTCGTATTTTCCAAAGCAGTTTGATTCATTGAAAAGCAGTGATTTTCAGATGAGTAGTGGCAATTATTATACTCCAGAGGATGAGACATCCCGGTATAGTCTTAGCTTTACCCAGACAATAGAAGGTAAACGAGTTTATGGAAGTGTTGGGTTTGTTGGAGATAATTTAGATATTGAGCATTTTTCATATTCTCCACCAATTGGATCAGATGCCTTATTCCCGGCAAAGGTATCTAAGGACGAAGCTAGAAAATTAGCCGTAGACTTTGTGAAAAGCTTGTTGAAGGAGGATTCCTATCAGCTCGAAAGCGATAATAATTACTATTATCCAACAAGAATTTTAACAGAACCAATTAACTACTCTTTTTCATTCACTAAAACTAAAAATGATATATCTATATCCGATAACCGTGTAGATATAAATGTTCTTGGAAACGGTCAAATTACTAGTTTTTATAAATATCCCTCTACACAAGAAAAGAATACATTTGATGAGGTAAAAAATATTAAGTCTGAAAAAGATATATTAAACAAATTAAAAGAGAATCTAGGAGTAGAGCTTCAATATCAGGTAAATATTGACTATCAATCGGGAGAGCGTACGGTTAAGCTAGTCTATCAACCGACAGGTAATTTTCTTGGATTGAGTGCTGCTACAGGTAAGTGGTTAACTCCAAATGGATATACGGATCAATTTCCATCCAAAGCAAAGCTTAAAAAGATTGTAGAGAAGCCTCTGCCTGCAAAGCAGAAGGGGATCACTATGGAACAAGCGAAGAAAGCAGCTGAAAAGCTGTTAGAAAATAAATCTGACAAGCTTAAATTAAGCATTCAATCTATTGATGAGATTGAGAACTATAATGGTCAGACGGTTTACAGTATTCAGTATATGTATAACCATAGAAACGGTGGTAGCGGTGCTAGTATTGAAATTAACAAGGCTACTGGGGAAGTCATTCAATATCACAATATGTTAGGGTATTTAATGAATGAACTTGGAGAGAAACAGGAAGTTGCCAAGCCAATTTCTCAGAAGGATGCTTTAGCGAAAGCAACAAGCTATATTAAAGAATGGATTCCTTCTTACTTACACAACTTTAGTATGCCTGTCGATGAGCCTTATTATGAGGAAAATATGGGCGCATATAACTTCTCCTTCCCACGAGTTGTTAATGGCATAATAGTAAGTGGAGATTCCATAAACGTTGGAGTTTCAGCAGATGGTTCCTTGAGCAGCTTATATGTAAATGAACAAAAGGTGGAAGAGTGGCCTTCTCTTAAGGAAGTGATTTCCGCAAAAGAGGCAAAGACACTTTTAAATAATTCTTTAAAAGTTAAACTGAATTATTCAAAGCAAATGCAAAAGAAAGATAATAAACACTATGACTTACTGTATGTGCCTGTATATAACGACAGCTCTTATAGTACCCTAGATGCTACGACTGGTAAATGGAGCAGTCTGTTTGGTGGAGAGCAAAGCTCTGTGGTTGTTTCTCATCCAACTGCACAGGAAGAGCTAAACTATCTAATAAGCACAAAAATTTTAGATGTAAAAGATGCTAAGGCTTTCAATGGAGATGCAGCTATTACGAAGGGCGAGGCCTTAAAAATATTAATGAATTCCTTAACCTACTTCTATGAGGGAAGGTATTATTATGGCAATGAAACGGTGGAGCAAACATTCGATAATATAGATCCAAAACATCCATTATTTCAGTTGATTGAGCGTGCTGTAAGTGCTGAAATTATAAAGGCGGGGGATAAGAAGTTTGATGTTGATTCACCAGTAACAAGAGAAGAACTTTCTGCTTGGTATATCCGTGTGCTAGGGCTAGAGCATGCGGCTAAGCATTATGATATATACAAGGTTAACTTTGAGGATACAAATAAAATTAAATCCGACTATATTGGTTATGTAGCGTTAGCGAATAAGTATGGATTATTTGCCACTGAAAAAAATCAATTTAATCCGCAACAGGAAGTTACTTATGCGGAAATGTCGGTTTCTACTATACGCTTAGCCCATGAAATTGCTAAAAAGGGAAGATACAATAATTATTAATCATTAAGCTAGGAGCCCTCGTTGAAGCGAGGGCTTTTCTACTTCTATCATTTGGTTAGTGGGGTGTAAAATGGTAAACAGATGGATCACTTTTGATTTAGATGGAACGATTATGCAAAATCCTTTTATTGATTATGTATTTCCTGAAATACGCAATGCCATTTGCGAGGAGAATAGAAACTTAACAAATTGTGTAGAATCATTTGTTGCAGAGCATAGAAATCGCCTGAATCAACGACAATACGTGGAGGCATATGATTGGGAAGAAATCATTACTTCCTATACCCAGTTACATGAGTTAAATTTGTTGATTAACGTGGAAGAGATAGTAAAAAAACACTGTGTTCCAGGTGCCATCTATCTTTTAGAAGAAGGAATTTTAGAAGTACTGCAGGAGCTAAAGCTAAGGGGCTATACTCTTGGGGTCATAACAAATGGCTACTCTAAATTTCAGATGCCAGTAATGAATGCTTTAGGACTGACCCCGTATTTTGAAAGAATAATTACACCTGACATGATTGGCTATGCAAAGCCAGATGAGGGAGTATTTATGGAGTTAGGCGAAGTTGTAGCTCATATAGGAGACCGAATTGATCACGATATCATACCTGCAAATACTTGGGGTGCTAAGGCAATCTGGATTAACAGAAGCTTACCGGAGCAACTTAAGTCTATCAAGCTAGAGTTAAGAACCCAACATGAAATGCTCAGGGATATTATCCTAGCTAAACTGATTAGAGAATCACAGGTTAATTTAAGAACTATTCCAAGAGAAGCTATACCTTATTCTGTAATTTATAAATTGGAGGAGCTATTGGATATTTTTTTGTAACCTCACTTGCACTTACTTACAAAGGTTGGTAATTTAAGTAGTATCAAAGTTAAAGTAGGGAGTAAGAGCAATGGAGCAGTTCATGGTACCAATTCAATATAATATATTAAAGGAACAAGCCAAAAAGTTAGTAAAAGGTCTCGGTGTTACTAGGGATAGATCTGTTATAAAAGCATTAAAAGAGCTTGTTCAGGAAAAAAGTGCTGAGGTTTTTATAGGTTTAAATGAAGAACAGCAAATGTTAATCGATAGAGTGTTGGAGCTAGAAAATAAAGAGCAACTCGAAGTGTATTTGGCAGAAGCTAAGAACTACGTTATTCCTTTCCCAGAGATTACGGGACAAACCATTAAAAAGTTTTTTCCAAAAGATAAGAAACTCAAGGCACCTAAGCTAACAGTTGAAGAAAGAAGCAGCATAGTATATTTTTGTATAACTGACATAGGTACTAACCGTAAATATATTATTTATGAAAATGCTGGTGAGCTTTTTGGAAGACGGGGAACATACGGAAACCAAGTGAAAAAAGGCATTTGCGCCATCTGTAACCACTTAGAAGAAGTAACCTTGTTTATGATGAATTCCAAAAAAGGTAGTGAGGGGACATTCACGAAGCAAGGAAATACGATCTGCATGGATAGCATAAAATGCAATGAAAATATAACAGATTCTACTAAGCTGACAGAGTTTTTTAGCAATGTAAAATAATTCATAAATGCTCATTGATAGAAGCAAATCAATCAATGAGCATATTTTATATACACCCCCTTTGAAGATTCCTAAAATAGTTCAATCAAACAACTTATTAAAGAAGCAGGCATTAATTTTATGCCTGCTTCTTTTTCTGTTCTTTAATGTGGGACTAGACAATATATTGGTGTATAGGGATATGTAAGCGTGTTAAAAGACGGATAAAGGGGACCAAAAGTATGCTTTCTAAATTCTTCTCTAAGCAAAAGCTGAATATCTACGCACCGTTTAGCGGCATTGTAAACCCTCTAGATCAAGTTCCAGATCCAGTATTTAGTGAAAGGATGCTAGGTGAGGGGGTAGCTATCCTGCCAGTTAGCGGAGATGTTTTCGCTCCTTGTGATGGTTCTATTATTCATCTTGCGACCACAAAGCATGCGATCGGTCTTCGAGCAGGAGATGGGACGGAGATACTCATTCATATCGGTTTAGAGACCGTGTCCTTGGGTGGACAAGGCTTTACTGCATGTGTAGAACAAGGCGACATAGTAAAAAAAGGACAATTACTAATCCAGGTAGATTGGGATTTTTTACGTGAAAAAGCCATAAATCTAGTAACTCCTATTGTAGTGACTAATAGTAACGAGAAGAAGGTCAATTTAATAGACACTCCACAAGCTGAAGAAGGAAAAACAATTCTTATGACGGTTTCTTCGAAATAAACGAATAGAGGTGAAAGTAGTATAAGAGTTTGTGGAATTAGTTAAGGCAATCATTATCTTTTATCCCATGAATCTATGAAAAGAATAGGAGATGCAAACAATGAAGAGCTATATTCAAAGGCTTGGTCGTTCATTAATGCTTCCGGTTGCAGTACTACCTGCTGCAGCAATACTGCTGGGAGTGGGGTATTGGCTCGACCCGACAGGCTGGGGAACTGACAATGTAGTTGCCGCTTTTCTTATTAAAGCAGGCGGGGCAATATTAGATAATCTAGCGGTCCTTTTTGCGGTTGGTGTGGCGATTGGACTTTCGAAGGAAAGAGATGGTGCGGCAGCACTTAGTGGGCTAGTTGCATTTTTAGTCGTAACTACTATGCTTTCTCCAGCTACCGTTTCCTTGCTTCAAGGAATTGATGTGGGCGAGGTAGATGCAGCATTTGGAAAAGTAAATAATGCCTTTGTCGGAATCCTTTCAGGAATGATAGCGGCTGCAATGTTCAATCGCTTCAGTCATGTAAAGCTTCCAGACTTCCTTGCTTTTTTCAGTGGAAAACGAATGGTACCAATTGTTACTTCTTTTGTGATGCTGGCTATTTCCGTAGCCCTATTCTTCATTTGGCCGATTGTTTACGGAGGGTTGGTTTCATTTGGAGAAACAATCAGTGGACTAGGAGCAGCGGGAGCAGGGCTTTATGGCTTCTTCAACCGTCTTTTAATCCCAACAGGTCTTCATCATGCTTTAAACGCAGTTTTTTGGTTTGATACGATCGGGATCAGTGATATTAAGAATTTTTGGTCAAGCACAGGGGAAAAAGGGATAACAGGTATGTATCAAGCAGGTTTTTTCCCAATCATGATGTTTGGTTTACCAGCAGCAGCGTTAGCTATGTACCATACAGCTAAAACGAAGCGGAAAAAACAAGCGGCATCCTTAATGCTTGCGGCTGGTTTTGCATCCTTCTTCACTGGTGTAACAGAGCCTCTTGAATTTGCCTTCATGTTCTTAGCACCTGCTTTATATGTGGTTCACGCTGCTCTAACAGGTCTATCCTTATTTATTGCTGCATCCTTTCAGTGGACAGCCGGATTTGGTTTTAGTGCAGGTTTTATAGATTATTTCTTAAGCTTGAGTATTCCAATTGCCAACCAGCCTTATATGCTCATAGTGCAAGGATTGGTATTTGCAGTTATTTACTATTTCTTATTCCGTTTCCTAATTATAAAATTCAATTTAAAAACACCTGGAAGAGAAGATGAGGATGAGGTAGAGGTGGTAACAGAGGCAACTTCTGCTGATAATAAGTTTGCAGTAATGGCTACTAAAATTTTTGCTGGACTTGGTGGCAAGGAAAATGTAACGTCTGCAGAGCATTGTGCTACTCGTTTACGTGTAGAAGTTAAAAATATGGATCTAGTAGACCAAATGAAAATCAAATCATCCGGGATTCATGGCATTAATGTAGTAGGGCCTAAAAGTATTCAAGTCATTGTTGGCACAAACGTTCAATTTGTTGCTGATGAGGTAGATAAATTGAGAAAGTAAAAGATTATATGAGTAATTAAACTAACTTAACATAGGCCGACTCTGGGAGGAGTCTGCCTCTTTTTTCTATTAAGGATTATGGAGGAGAAGCGATGGAAAGACATTTTAAAGTTACCGCTACAGAGGGTATACATGCAAGACCAGCAGCTATACTAGTTTCAGCGATAAAACCATTTATTTCAGCGGTTGAGCTGAAATATAATGGCCAATCTGCAAACTTACGATCCATACTTTCTGTGATGACTCTTTGCGTTCCAGTACACGCAATGATTACGATTGTTGCCGAGGGAGACGATTCCAAAGAGCTGTTGGATAAATTATCTGAAGTGATATTTTCACAAGGAATTGGTGAAGGATGCGAGAACTAGAGGGAATTGGCGCTTCAAGTGGATTGGCTATTGCTCCTGCATATTGTTTAATTGAGCCCAATCTCATCTTTGACCCAAAGGAAGTCCAGAATACTGAGATTGAAATGGAACGATTGAAACAGAGCATCTCTAATACTAAGAAACAGTTAAAGCTTATATATGATTCTACCAAGCAATATATGGGGGAACAGAAGGCAACCATTATTGCTGCTCAGGAATTAGTGTTAGAAGATCCTGCCTGGTTAACTGCAATTTCAGATCAAATCAAACAAGGCAACAATGCAGAGATGGCCCTAACTAAAGTTGCCGATGTATATGCAACGACATTCGCTGAAATGGAAAATGACTATATGAAAGAGCGGGTAGCTGACATTCGAGATGTGGCCAAACGTATGCTGTCCAATTTGTTAGGCGTAAATTTACCCGACCTTAGTTTAATTCAATCAGAGGTAATACTAGTTGCAGATGATTTAGTTCCCTCTCTTACAATCCAATTGAATAAGCAATATATAAAAGGAATTGTCACGAACATTGGTGGAAAAACCTCTCATTCGGCTATATTGGCGCGTTCACTTGATATTCCAGCGGTAGTCGGTACAAAAAAGGGAACATTAGATATAAAGCATGGTATCCCTCTCATAGTAGATGGAGAAATGGGAAGAGTAATTATTGATCCTGTAGATGATATAAAAAGGTTTTATTTGAATAAACAAAAGGTATTAGTAGAAGGAGGCAAGTCTTTAAGTCATTACCTTTCTGTTCCTAGCACTACTGCCGATGGTCATACCGTTCATATCGTTGGAAATATCGGTAATACTCATGATATAGATGCCGTACTCGCTCATGGAGGAGAGGGTATTGGTTTATTTCGTACAGAATTTCTCTATATGAACAGAAGTGAGCTGCCAACTGAAGAGGAACAATTTGATGTCTACCGAACAGTGTTGTTAAAAATGCAGAATAAGCCTACTGTTGTTCGTACAATGGATATTGGTGGAGATAAGGGTTTATCATATTTAGGTCTTCCTAAAGAGAGTAACCCGTTTCTAGGGTATCGGGCAATTCGTATCAGTCTTGATAGACAGCACATTTTTCGGACACAGCTACGTGCGCTATTAAAGGCTAGTATTCACGGTAATTTAAAAATTATGTTTCCGATGATTTCAATACTTGAGGAGTTTCGACTTGCCAAATCTATTCTGTTAGAAGAAAAACAAAAGCTTTTAAATGCAGGAATTCCTGTCTCAGAGAAAATTGAGATAGGCATGATGGTGGAAACGCCTGCTGCTGCAATGATTGCCGACTTTTTTGTACAGGAAGCTGATTTTTTTTCCATTGGCACAAATGATTTAATACAGTATATGTTTGCAGCTGATCGCATGAACGAGCAGGTTTCCTATCTATATCAGCCCTACCATCCTGCTATTTTAAGAGCAATTCAGATTGTGGTAGAAGCAGCACATAAGAATGGCAAATGGGTTGGGATTTGTGGAGAGATGGCAGGAGACCAAATAGCTATCCCGCTTTTATTAGGACTTGGAATAGATGAGTTCTCGATGAATCCTTCTGCTATTTTAAGGGCTAGATCTCAAATTACTAAATTAAACAAAGAAGAATTAAGCGAACACCTTAAGCACATATTAACGTTGGCTACCGACAAAGAAGTATCACAATATGTAAAAGAATATCTTCTGTGATCTTACTTCTTTCTTTTTGCTAGTAAATGTGTAATGATGAAATATCAAGTGAAAGTAAAAAGGGTACTTGAATAGAACTTTGTTAGGAGGAGATTGGAATGGAAGAAAATACTGGAAAAGTAGAAATTGGCGACATTTTTACTGTAATTGATGAAAACGATGAAGAACAGGATATTGAGGTTTTAGGTTTACTAGAAGTCGAAGGTGAAACCTATGCAGCTGTTGGCTTTGCTGATGAAATTCAAAAAGAAACAGAGGAAGATTTCGATGTGTTCTTTTTACGTATAGAAGGCGAAGATGAACTAGCTAATATCGAAAGTGATGAAGAATTTGATAAAGTATCTGCTGCTTTTATGGCTGCAGAAGCTGAATAACATAGAAAATTATCTAAGGCTATAATCTACCTTAGAATCGAAAAGCACGAGAAATTTTACCAACCGTAAAATTTCTCGTGCTTTTTTAGCTGATTCATAGTTATGGTATGTATAAAATATCGGGGGACGGAGATTATAAAGGAGAGAAAGGATGATTCAATGTGGAAGATTATAAATTTGCAGAGTTAGATCAAGAACAGTTGCAGGAATTGCACGAGTTAGAAGAAAAACTAGGTGTGACTTTAATTGCCTATAATGCTTACTTTAGTGATCCAAGTATTACCACAGATCATTCGGCGACTATTTAAATAGGAAAACCAAAATGACAATCTCTCTTATAGATGGTTGTCATTTTGGTATTAAGGTTTCATAATTCCTATTTTCAGGTGAAAATGAATAGAAAGTAGTGATTGTTTTATAAGGGTAAGTTAGGGATGATTTGACATACGCTTTTGGGTGCGGTTGCGGTGTTTTATTTCTCTCACTAATCTCAAAGTATGTCTCTGCCTGCCGAGTCAATTAAAAAATAAGTATTAAAGGAGCAATCCCTTTATAGGGAATTGCTCCTTTCTCTAGGTTTTTGTAGAAAAATAGAATCTCTTTTTAAAACTAAGTCAATCTTTGCAAAATAAGCGATGCATTTACGTTTGTTTCATTACCACCGTCTTCGATTGATAGGAAAATTGGAAGATCAGATGAATGGTTTCTTACAGTAATAACATTTCCTGCATTTAAGAACACGATTGCTTGCCCATTATTTTGTTGAGTACCAGCGCGTGTACCGTAAAGTGTTTCCGGTAGTGGAGTTTCATTAACGAATATTGCAAATTGGTTATTCTCGATTCCTGTAACGGAATAGGTGATTAGATAATATCCTGTATTACCTATAGTCACAGTTGCTGTACCTGGTGCATGAGTAATGTCACCAACTATAGGTCCATTAGTATCGAAAGTTACTGAACCTCCAACAGGTACTGTTTGTGTAGATCTATTGTATACATGTGCAAATTCAGTAATAGCTGGTGTTCCATCTGCACCCGTAGCCCCAGTAGCTCCGGCCACACCGGTAGCTCCAGTAGCTCCAGTAGCGCCAGTAGCGCCAGTAGCCCCGGTAGCCCCAGTAGCCCCCGTGGCTCCAGTAGCCCCAGTAGCCCCAGTAGCGCCAGTAGCCCCAGTAGCCCCAGTAGCCCCAGTAGCGCCAGTAGCCCCAGTAGCCCCAGTAGCGCCAGTAGCCCCAGTAGCCCCAGTAGCCCCAGTAGCGCCAGTAGCCCCAGTAGCTCCAGTAGCTCCAGTAGCTCCAGTTACACCCGTAGCTCCAGATACCCCGGTAGCCCCAGTAGCCCCAGTAGCTCCAGTAGCTCCAGTTACACCCGTAGCCCCAGTTACACCCGTAGCTCCAGATACCCCGGTAGCCCCAGTAGCCCCAGTAGCCCCAGTAGGTCCAACAGGTCCTCCTGCAGGTCCCGTAGGCCCAGTAGGTCCAGTAGGACAATTTCTACATTTATTACAATCATCATTTCTGCTAAAGTAATTATTTAAATCCATTGTTTCACCTCCTCTCTGTCACATCCTATTCGTTGAAAATAGATTGGAGGAGGTCAAAGGACTACTTGTCTAATTAAATTTCAAAAAAAAGCCACTTTTTTTGAGGAAAGTGGCTTTAAATAGGTAAAATGATTAATATACTAGGTTCTATTCTTCTAGACTATCTTTCAATATTTGCTCAAAGTATTTTTTATTACCTATTATTCGTTCATCGGTAGGTCTATATTTTCTTGCTTCCTCGTTATGAGAGTGAGCAATTCTATGTTCTTGAATTCGATCATAAAGAACGCAAAGTTGCAGGTGAGGTAACCAGGTAGAGAAATTAGTGTTTTGGAAACTGAGTAACTCTTTATTCTTATAGTTAAGAGCTTTCTTATACCAATAAATAGCCTCATGATTTTTATTTTGTTCCATAAAATGGTATCCTATTCTGCAACAAGCCTCTGGGCGTGGTATATCATAGGAAAGAGTTCTTAGCGTTGATAATAATGTTTGATGATGGTTGCCTAATTCATAGTAGCAGTCAGCAAGCTTGAAGCATGCTCTTATATTATCTTCAATCCATCCCTGATTGGACTGTAGAAATAATTCATAGTAAGTAATTGCATCATCATACTTAGCATGATCCATTAATTCGTTTGCAAAATAAAACGTATCACGTGGAGTTAATTGTTTGCCGTCATCTATCATTTTTTGGTAGATACTTAAATTTCTATTGGAATCATGACTCAAAGGCAGATGACTCACTGCAACATCACTATCTAAAAGGTTACCTTCTACTGCTAAATATTCGTGGACCTGACCTATCCATTTAAATTGCTTTTTTCTATTAACAAGTCTATACCTACGTAATAGATAGGTTACATTCCCATTTTCATCGAAGGCTAAATGGTACTTCATAGAAATAGCGTCATAGGAATGATCAAGAGACGTTTTTAGTTGTTTTAGCTTATTTCGATCGTCCTCTGTAAAAACATCATCTGCATCTAGCCACAATATATATTCTTTGGTTGCTTGCTCAAAAGAATAATTTCGAGCCGCAGCAAAATCATCTATCCACTTAAAATCAAATATGCGATTTGTATATTGTTTAACTATTTCTTTTGTTTGATCAGTTGAGCCAGTATCGACTATATTAATTTCATCAACTATGTCTTTAACTGATGCAAGACATCTCCCAATAACTTCTTCTTCATTTTTTACTATCATACATAAACTTATAGTAATCATATTCAATCCCCCTTTGCTCCTTATATTTATATGTAAAATGTAAGTCGCCGGTTCTTTTATATCGCATACATATGTATGCATGTTTTTGGTATAATAGAAAGAAAATTCGGTAAAAGGATGATGCATGAATGGAATGTACTATCGAATTCGCTAGAAAGCTTGATCAAGAGGATGATATAAATCATTATCGTCAAGAGTTCTATATCCCAGCAAATACTATATACATGGACGGCAATTCGCTAGGACTTTTATCTAGACGAGCTGAATTAGCCGTTTTAAATTTATTGGATTCATGGAAAAATTTTGGAATTGATGGTTGGACAAAAGGTGAGCATCCCTGGTTTCATCTTTCTGAAAAGCTTGGGGAAATGTGTGCCCCATTGATAGGAGCTATGCCAGAGGAAGTAATAATTACAGGTTCCACGACAACTAATCTACATCAGTTAATCGCTACCTTTTATAAGCCTCAAGGCAAGAAAACGAAAATTGTAGTAGATGAACTGAACTTCCCATCTGATCTGTATGCTGTTAGCAGTCAGCTATCCTTACATGCGAAATCACCAGAAGAGGATATTGTAATGGTGAAGGGGAAGGATGGGCTTTTACTCGAGGAAGATATAATAGAAGCAATGACTGAAGAAGTAGCCATGATTGTATTACCTAGTGTTCTATATAGAAGTGGCCAAATTTTAAATATAAAAAAGCTGACAGATGAAGCACATAAAAGAGATATTTTAATTGGCTTTGACCTTTGCCACTCGATTGGTGCAATTCCTCATTCTTTAGATGAATGGGGAGTGGATTTTGCGTTTTGGTGTACTTATAAGCATTTAAATGGAGGTCCGGGATCTGTAGGTGGTCTTTATACAAATCAAAAGCATCTTGGCAAGAGGCCAGGACTTGCAGGCTGGTTTGGCTCTCAAAAAGAGAAGCAATTTGATTTAGAAATCTTCATGACACCTGCTGGCCAAGCTGGTTCTTTTCAAATAGGAACCCCTCATATATTAAGTGCTGCCCCTTTGTTAGGCTCTCTCGAAATGTTTGGGGAGGTGGGCATACACAAAATAAGGTCAAAGTCAAAGCAACTAACAGAATTTATGAGAATTCTAATAGAGAACGAGCTAAGTAACTTTGAATTTACAATTATTACACCAAGTGAAAGAGAACAAAGAGGTGGTCATCTGTTTCTAATGCATAAGGAGGCAGCAAGAATATGCAAAGCGTTAAAATCTAGGAATATAATTCCTGATTACCGCCCTCCTAATGGTATACGCTTGGCACCTGTAGCTCTATATAACACGTTTGAAGAGGTTTGGAAAACTGTAAATATATTAAAAGAAATTATGGAAAAGAAGGAATACTCCCAATATGATAATGAAAGAGAAGTAATAGCCTAGAAAGGGGAAAGCTTTTGTCTAATCCAATTGCTAATTCTGAAGAGAGAGAATCTAACGAAAACGGGATTCATACGAATTTTGTACAGGATATGACCTATGGAGATTACCTTAAACTGGATACCATTTTAGCTAGTCAAAATACGTTATCTACTCATCACGATGAGATGCTTTTTATAATTATTCATCAAGTGAATGAATTATGGATGAAGCTTATTCTTCACGAATTGACTAGTGCTATTCAAGCTATTCAAGAGGATCATTTACAAACAGCATTTAAAATGTTAGCGAGAGTAACAAAAATACAATCACAGTTAATTCAAGCCTGGGATGTATTGTCTACTTTAACTCCTGCAGAATATTTAGAGTTTAGAGATCATTTAGGGAAGTCATCCGGTTTTCAGTCTTATCAATATCGTAAAATTGAGTTTGCTCTAGGGTACAAAACAGCCCATATATTAAAAATTTACGAAAAGGATACGGCACTACACGAAGAGCTGAAGTTGGCGTTTGAATCACCAAGTATTTATGATGTGTCCATTGACTGTTTGGCTAGAAGAGGATTTCCTATTAATCCTGATTTATTGAAAAGGGATTACTCAATCACATATTCCGGTGACGACAGTGTCGCTGAGGCGTGGAAGACAGTATACAAAAATGTTGATCAGCATTGGGAGCTTTATCAGCTGGCAGAAAAGTTAATAGACATTGAGGATTGGCTACAACAGTGGAGATTCCGTCACATGAAAACAGTGGAACGAATTATTGGCTTTAAAGTAGGGACAGGGGGCTCCTCTGGAGTAAATTATTTACGAAAGGTTCTAGATCATCGTTTTTTTCCAGAGTTATGGGATTTGCGAACTAATCTATAGGGGTGAGGGAATATGTCTAATAGGTGGATAGATATTACGCTACCATTATCTAAAGAAATTGCGGTTTGGCCAGGAGACACACCATTTAGCTTTGAAGTGGTGCATACTAAGCAACAAACAGGTTCCGTGAATATAGGACAGATTACAGCAAGTGTGCATACCGGAACTCATGCAGATGCACCATTTCACTTTAATAATAGTGCCGATACGATAGAAAAGTTAAATATTAATAATTATATTGGAACAGCTAAAGTCGTTGATGTAACAGGCTTGGACTTGATTGGTCGTGAGGAATTAGAAGGCTTTCATTTAGATGGTACAAAACGATTGTTATTGAAAACGAAAAAAGTGACGAATGTTGAACAGTTTCCTAGCTCCATACCTTTGTTAAGAGAGAATATAGGTGAGTTTTTACAAGAAAAGGGGATATTTTTATTGGGCTTGGATATTCCTTCTGTAGATGATATTGAAAGTAAGGAACTTCCGATACACCATACTTTATATCAGCATGGAGTAAATATTATCGAAAACCTATACTTGCAAGATGTTGCGGAAGGGGAGTATGAGTTAATCGCGTTGCCCTTAAAAATAGTTGGAGCAGATGGAAGTCCGGTCAGAGCTGTTCTAAGAGCACTTTAAATCTTAGATCAGAGAGTAGAATTGATTTCCGCCCCAGCCGGACGCTTTCCTCGGGGTGAGCGATAAGCCATCACCCATCGCTTACGCGCGTGGTTGTGATGTCTTATCTGTCTCACTCATCCCGTAGGAGTCGCCGTCTGGCGCTCCAATCAATAAATAGGAACCTCTTTGATGCATCGATAAATTGCTTATAAATTTACTCGCTTAAACAAAGCCGAAAAACTGTCACCAACCCCAATTTCATAATTTATTTGTCATTTGAAGGTCACTTATATAATGTTTACAGTCTATATATAAAAAGAATTGTTAGTCAAAATCAACCTATAACTTTAACAAAGCTTTTTAAAATAACACCAAAAATTACTATAGCGGCTGCCTCCTATTAGATTAAATTTGACAATCCTGTAAACGTTCCTTCAAAATCATCCTGGAGAGTGAGAGAAATCATACTATATCCTTTTATACATGTTTATACTTAAGATAACATGGTATGTATGAAGCACAGGAGGAGTGATTACTTTGAAAAAGGTAGTTGTCGTAGGTGGGGGAATAACAGGACTTTCAGTCATGCATTATTTGCACCAGCTCAAAAATGAAAAATCCTTACAATTTGAAATGACCTTGATCGAATCAAATGAATACTTAGGAGGCAAGATTCATTCCGTACATAAGGATGACTTTATTATGGAGGTAGGCGCAGATTCTATAGTCGCGCGTCATGAATCAGTATTACCTTTAGTGGAGGAGCTAGGATTAGGGGATGAGCTAGTATATAATGCAACAGGAATTTCTTATTTATATACGAATAATGAACTGCATGCCATTCCAGCTGATTCTGTGTTTGGGATTCCTACAAGTGTAGAATCGCTTGAAAGTAGTACCCTTGTGTCAGATGAAGGGAAAGAGGAAGCCTTAAAGGATTTAGATATGCCGAACGAAGGGTTTACGAAGGAAAGCTCTATTGGCTCTTTTTTAAAGCATTTTTTAGGGGAGGAGCTTGTGGAGAAACAGGTTGCTCCTGTTCTTTCTGGCGTATATTCCGGAGACTTGGACAAGCTGACTATGGAAACAACGTTGCCCTATTTGGTCGATTATAAAAATCAATACGGTAGTATTATCAAAGGACTTGGGGCTAACAAGGAACAATTTCAAAAATCTGCTAATAAGAAGTTTATTTCCTTTAAGGATGGCTTGTCTACACTAATTGACGGTATAGAAAAAGAGCTTATAGACTCTACTATTATTAAAGGCGCTTATGTCACTAATATAGAGCAAAAGGATAGTATGTATTATGTGTCATTATCGGATCATCAAGTAGTAGAAGCAGATTATGTTATTTTAGCAACACCTCATGACGTAGCACAAAAAGTACTGAAGCATAAGGAATTAGATACTGACTTCAATAAACTTAAAAATTCGTCTCTCATTAGTATTTATCTTGGTTTTGATATACCTGACGAGAAGCTACCTGCAGAGGGTACGGGTTATATTGTATCGGAAAACTCAGATGTGAAATGTAATGCTTGTACATGGACTAGCCGTAAATGGACGCATACTTCAAAAAACAGTAAGTTATTGGTTCGTATGTTTTATAAGAGTACAAACCCAGAATTTACACAGATGAAGCATATGACTGAGGAAGAACTAATTGAGGTTGCGATGAAGGATATAAGAAATAGTCTTAAGCTAGATGGCGTTCCTCAGGTAGTTGAGGTAACAAAATGGAACGATATGATGCCAAATTATCATTTGCAGCATGCAGAAGCGATCAAATCCCTTGAGAAAAAAATGAATGACCTATTCCCTCAAATCATATTGGCTGGCTGCTCATATTATGGAGTAGGGATTGGACCTTGTATCAAAAATGGTAAAGAAACAGCGGAACGAATTATAGATAATATAAAGTAATGCAAGACAATATTACAGAGGACATCCCAAGGAAGAAAATCTTTGGGATGTCCTTTTCTGTCTTTCTGCTCAAGTGAATGGGTCTATTGTTTGGATCAAGCGAGTAACTAAGCGAGTAACTAAGCGAGTAACTAAATCATACATATAGAAAGTATGAGGTTAGGTTTGTTATAAAAAAACAGTAAGGAGCACAAATTATGCCTACAAGCTGGTATCAAGCGATCCCTGAAATAGTGAACTTAGTAGTAAAAGACGCTCCAGGATCGATTTTAGATATAGGTGTTGGATTTGGGAAATATGGATTATTACTAAGGGAAGTTTTTGATATCCCTTATGAACGTTATGAAAAGGATTCCTGGCATCTTCAATTGGATGGTATAGAAGGTTTTAAGGAATATAATAATCCAGTACATGACTATGTATATAATAATATTTATTATGGGAATATTTTCGAGGTGCTTCCTACTTTAACGAAGAGATATGACACTCTCTTATTGATAGATGTACTGGAGCATTTCGATAAAAAAGACGGGTTGCGACTAATAGACGATTTATTAAAAATCACGAATAAATCTATTATTATATCGACCCCGCTATATCCGGCAGTGCAAGGGGAATACTTAGGGAATGATCTAGAAACCCATAAAAGTCGGTGGAACATCATTGACTTCATTGATTATGATTTTAGATATAGTCTGGTAAAAATTCATGATAATGGCGCAAGTTTATTTAAAATATATCCGTCCCCTCGGAAGAAATCTTCTTCTTTAAAAGACCATTTAAAGATTGGTTATCTTTTACCTCACCAGGGCTTAACTGGAGGAGTAAAGATGCTGTTATCACAAATGGAAATGCTTCGCAAAAAAGGGCACCACATAACTGCGTTTTTAAGAGGTAATTTGGAACAGGAGAAGGTCATCCCTTATTGGTCAGATCTTGAGGTGGATAAGGAGGTTATTATCCCTTATGGTGTACCAACAAATAGCTATGTAGAGGAGTGCGACATAGTTGTCGTAGGATGGGTATATCAAATGGCGGAGCTACAGGATGTATCGCCTGCAGTTTTCTATTGGGAACAAGGGCATGAGTGGTTATTTGGCGATATCCCCGGTAGTAATTATGAAGAAATAAGAAATACTTTACAAAATTGCTATAAAACGGGATTGCCTGTTGTAAGTGTATCTAACTGTATTGCTCATATATTGAAAACTAAATATGGCTTAGATACCGAGATTATTCCTAATGGGATAGATACTGAAGTTTATAGACCGATAAGCAAGATAGAAGTTAATGAAATACCAACTATTCTATTAGTCGGCAACCCAAATCATGGATTTAAAGCATTTGGCGATGCGATAAGTACATTGGATTTGTTATGGAATAAAGGTTATAAGTTTAAGGTGAAATGGGTATGTCAATCGCATCCTGGTTACACTACGAATTTTCCTATGGAATTAATTGTCCATCCTCCTCAAGACGTTTTAGTGCAAAGCTACCAAGAAGCTGATCTCTTTTTATTTACCTCGCTTTACGAAGGCTTTGGAATGCCTCCTTTAGAAGCAATGGCTTGTGGGTTGCCTGTAGTAACAACAGATTGTGGAGGAGTAAGGGAGTTTGTGATTGATGGCTATAATTGCTTATTGGCGGATCCTGGAGATACTCATCAATTAGCAGGGCATTTGGAGAAACTTCTGAATGATATGGAACTAAGGAAAATGTTAGCCGAAAATGGAAGGCAAACTGCATTAAGCTTTCGATACGAGCATGTAGTAGATCAAATAGAGGAATATATGAAGAAAATTATATAGGATATAAACCAAATTATTTAAACTAATCTTCTTACATCTTCTAAACATTTGTTCTTAACTGAAGTGCCCAAATAAAAGTTTAAAAAACGAGGATGATTGTGATTTTTCATAATCACCCTCGTATTTACATAGGTCAATATTGATTTAGAGAAAATAGATTTAACGTACAACTTCTGTGCCACTCTTCACTCTTTTTAGCTGGACAACTATTATTATGCTTATAATTACTAGAAGAAACCAAGAACTAATCTTTCCAATATGAACGATGGACCATACTTGCTCTTGGTTAGGATATTGCCAAGCTCCTAAAAAAGTAGTTATGTTCTCAGCAACGCAAATAAAGAAACCAATTAATAAGAAGGATAGAATAATAGGCATTTTATAAATCTTTTCATTTACACGAAAACTGACGATAGTCCGGAAGAATATGAGGAATAAGAGTGCCTTTAAAATCCAGCGTATATCGTAAAAGTAATGGTGTGTAAAAAAGTTCATATATATTAAAGCACCTATCAGCACTGCAAAGATGGATGCGGGCCATCGATAAATATGCAGGTCAAATCTTCGCCATGCCTGACAAATGTAGCTTGCTACACTTGCATACATAAATCCGCTATAAAGCGGGACACCAAAAATTTTACTGTGTGCACCCTCTGGATAAGCCCATGAACCCATATGTACTTTATATAGTTCTAATGCTAAGCCAATCACATGAAATAAACAAATAACCTTAAATTCATCCCAAGTTTCTAATTTAGATGCTAGCATAAAGACCTGGCCAAGAATACAAATAATGAGGATGAAGTCATAGCGAGGCAAATAAGGTATAGAAAATATCTTGGAAAGCGCTAAAGCTCCAAAAATAATTACAGGAAAAATGCATGAAATGGCTTGCAGGTAACCAAAATAAATAAAGTTCTTCACGTCATGGTTTACCTCCTAACTGATGGTCTTTTTGATTTAAACAAATACATATAAAAGGGGACGAATAGAAAAAGAAGAAGTTTCTGAACTTAGATAGTCTATAAGGACTATTGGTTTCGATAAATGTTTAGAAAATATTCCTACCTTAATTACGCTTAATAGGATATAATATTCCTCGTGAATCAGAGATATATTAAATGTCCGTAATAAGGGGTAAATTTAACGAAGGAGAATGTATGTGAACGCTGAAAATAGTACGGTTGATAGAAGAGTGAGAAGAACAAAGAAAATATTCAAGTCTCATTTTATAGAATTGGTGAAAGAAAAAGGCTATAAAAACGTTACCGTTACGGATGTAGTAGAAAGAGCAGACTACAATCGAAGTACGTTTTATATATATTATAAAGATAAAGAGGATCTTGCGGAGGAGCTAGTGCTAGAAACTTTAAAGGATTTAGAATATGCCTTTCACAGTCCCTTTTTAGGCACTGAAGTTGTAGATTATCGCAAAATTATTTCTACATCAAATGCTTTCTTCAAACATTTATATGATCATAGAAGTGTTTATAGTCTTTTATATGTAAAAGATTCAATCCCTGGCTTTCAAGAGTGTTTTTTAAATAAATTCAAGGAAATATTCTACGGAATAACCTATCTAAATGAGTCCAATGAAGTCATTGGGATTAAACACTTCAATACTTATAAAATGTATGGGTCATACGGAGTGATTATAGAATGGCTACAAGAGGGCTGTATAGAATCGCCAGAAGAAATTGCAGATACACTTTTAGAAATCTTTAAAACTTCAGAAAGTGCCTTTAAGCTAGATAAACCTTCTAATAGAAATTGAGATGCTAGGAAAACAAAACTTCCCATAGGCAATTTATAAGAAAAAGCACTTCTGTTCTCCTTGAACAGAAAGTGCCTTTTTTTATCGGTTTTTAACCTCACACTTAATAAATCTCACAAAAAGAGTGGGCTAGTATTTACAGCTACTAGCCCACTTTCTTGTAAATATATATTATATTTGTTTTTCTTTTTCAGAGTCTACAAGTTTTTTATCATCTTTTTCTTCATCATTGATAATATCTCTCGTAGAAGTTTTAAATTCTTTTAAGGTTTGACCTACCGCTTTACCTAGTTGAGGTAGTTTGGAAGGACCAAAGATTACTAGAGCAATAATTAAAACTAGTATTAGACCCGGGATACCTATATTTGGCATATTGTTTCCTCCTTGTCTGTAATTTGAATGACCGTGCACGTTTACTATAACATATCATTACAGAAAAATGGTCTTCCCTAGCTTAGATTCGTTGACTAATCTATATAGAGATTACACTAATTCTTTTTCTTTTTTTGCTGCTACTAATTGTCCGCCACCATTTTTTAGATATTTAATCATACCTTCTGTTGCTCTGTAAGTAAGGGCAGCAGCTGTTGGTGTTGGATTAGTTGGTCCAAAGTGAGGGAAAGCAGATGCTCCACATACAAATAAGTTTTCTGCGTCCCACATTTGAAGATAATTATTTACTGCAGACGTTTCAGGATTCTCACCCATAATTGCTCCACCAGCATCATGTTGGAATGTGAATCTTCCACCGAAATGTTCTGCCATTGGGATTACGTCTATTATGTCAGCACCCATTTCTTTTACTACCTCGGCACATTTTTCTACAAGGAATTCATTACGCTTATGGTCTTCTGCTGTATAGTCGAATGTAACACGGATCAATGGATCTCCATTATCATCTTTATATACAGGATCTAAATCTAAATAATGTTCTTTATGCGGTAAGATAGCTCTTTGTGAAACAACACTTACATTTCTATGGTAGTAATGTAATGAGTTTTTCTTGAATTCTTTACCCCAAGTTGGTGTTCCAAAAGGAGCTGGATTGTTCGCAATTGGTTCGTTTCCAAATAAGTGCATCTCTACTTGACCACCATGGATAAAATCGACATCATTATGATCGAAGTTATCGGCATTGAAATCGTTAAACGCTGAACCTAATGAACCTGTTCCAATGAAACTATTGAATTTTTCTTTTTCAAAGTAACCGATTGCTCCTGTAATTGTATGATGATCTGTGTAGTTTTTTCCGATTACGCCAGTACCTGTTTTAGGATCATAAGGTTGTCCTATTCCTGATAAAAGAAGTAGACGAACGTTATTAAATGTATAGCTTGTTAAAGCAACGATATCAGCTGGTTGCTCAAATACTTCACCAGTTCTAATATCTTTGTACAACACGCCTGTTGCTTTTCCATTTTCATATAGTACACGAGTAACTAAAGAGTGAGTGCGTAATTCAAAGTTACCTGTCTTCTTAGCTGTAGGGATTACAGTAACAATCGGATCTGCTTTAGCCCCGTATTCACAACCATAGTTACCACAGAATGCGCAATATTGACAAGCGTTTAGTTGTTCTCCATCTGGATTTACATATGTCTCGGATACATTTGCTGTAGGAACTACAAAAGGATGGCAACCAAGCTTTTCTGCTGCTTCATGGAACATTTTCATTTGCTTAAGTTTCTTTAAAGGTGGAGTAGGGTAATCAATAGATCGTGGACCTGCCATAGGATCCACTTCCCCAGAAATACCAGCCATTTGTTCAAACTTAGAGTAGTATGGCTCTATTTCATCGTAAGTAAGACCCCAATCTTGGATAGTTACATCTTTCCCGATTTTACCTTCGCCGTACTTTTCAATTGTCTTACTGCGAATTTCAAAGTCATATGGGAAGTAACGATACGTTTGACCGCCCCAGTGAGCACCACCGCCGCCAGTACCTGTACCTACAACTAGCGCATTTTCACTGCGGACTGGAGTTGCCTCATCATTTAATGTGTTTCTGAAAGTAATTGTATCTTTATTTAGTTTTTGCATTAGTTCTTTACGTACATTGTATTTTAGTTCATCGTGTCCATGAAGATAATCTTCAATAGATCTTTCAACTCCACGTTCAAGACCAACTACTTGATAACCAGCTTTAGTCAGCTCAGCAGCAACTATTCCGCCAGTCCAACCCATACCAGTTGTTACAACATCTACTTTTGGTAATTTTGTAACCATAACTTAGTAACCTCCATTTTTAAATTGCTTAGTGTTGATGTCCACCTAGACTAACAGGTGCTATTGAAACGAATTCTTCTTCATCTAAATAGGCAGTGTAAGACATTTGAGCTCCAGGGAATTCTTTCATCTTCCAGCCAGCCATGTCTTTGTTTCCACCATATAGTGGGTCAGCAAAGCACCCTTGAAGTGTTAGAGTTCTTAAATTAGTGAAGAATACTGCAGAGTTCATGAATTGCATTTCTACCTCACCCATTTGGAATGCAGTTAAAATCGCAATTTGTTGTTCCTCTGATAAATCTTTAAATAAAGTTCCATCATGCTGTTTCTCAGAAACCTCGTTTAGCTTACGGACACCTTGAAGTATAATTTCACTGTTGTCCAAAGGAATCTCACCAGCCTTAAATGGTCCCTTGCGGTAATCATCCGCATTAGTTCCCCATGGGCTAGCTAATGCCTTGTCGATAAAATATGGTACTCCTAAAGCAATTGCTCCAGGTCCATGTTCATCCTCTGGATAGATTAGCTCAGTGGCAGCAGCTAATGCATCAAAGTCCTTTTGACGAACAAAAAACTGACGAGTCTCACTATAATCTACAGTTTTATGCGCGGTGGATGCAGTAGGTGTAGCTTCCGTCTTGCCGCCGACTAAACTACCAAGTGCACCACCTAGTACTAAACCTCCAACTGTAAGTCCAGAGTTTTTGATGAACTTCCGTCTTGAAGAACGTTTATCTAAAAAAGTTTGTTTGTTATCTTGTTCTGACATTTTTGTTAACCCCCTATTATGATTTGCTTAATGGAATATCGAATGCCAATTGTAGATTAGTAAAAAGAAGCCTGTAAAAAATAGCAAACTGGCAATAAAATAGATTTGTACTTTCTCTGCCCAGCAAAGAACAATAATAGCTAAACCAATGCCCGCACCAAGTAATGCAAACCAAGGGAAAGAACTGTTGGAGAAATGAAGAAATAGGGCAAAATCTGCTACTAGAAATAGAGCTAGTAGGATTTGATTTAATAGAACTAGTTCTTCTCTATTGTAATTAGTCATTATTATCCTCCTTTATAAGGTAAAAGTTTCTTTTGATACTATTTCATATAGAACTATGTAACGAAAGAATTTTATCAGTTTAAATTTTTATCTTCAATCATTAATAATGTGAGAATCGACTACCTACGCAACAGAATCATTAGAAGTGTCTATTTAAGAGAGTGAATTACATAATTTATTACAATAATAAATGGTGTTTGGTAATGTCTTTATCCAATTATTGTAATTAATAGGTATTGTATAAGGGGTTATGTATACCTTTTATTGCTAACCATCATTTTAATGAATACGTCTCAGGTCTTAGTTCTTTTCAATCTGCAGTCTCTTCTAAATATTTTCTTGTTAAGAGATGATAAAGGAAAAAGAAGTATTGTTCGTGGGGTGGGAAGATGGAGAAGGCAGTTTATATTATATTGAGTGACTCGGGTACGTGGTTTTCTAAGGTAATAGGATTGTATACAGGCAAAAACAAAAATCACGCATCGATTGCCTTTGATGAGCAATTGAAGGAAATGTATAGCTTTGGAAGAAAGCAACGATACAATCCTATTAACGGAGGATTTGTGCAGGAAGATGCTCGTGGTGGATTACTGTATCATGCTAATTGTTCCATTTTAAAATACAAAGTATCTTTGGATGAATATGATCGGATGCGTGACAAGGTGCTTACTTTTAAAGCAAAGCAAAAGAAGTATAAGTATAACTTGCTTGGTTTGTTTGGAATTGCTCTTCAGTTAAATATTCAAAGGGAGAATGCCTTCTTTTGTTCGCAGTTTGTTGCTACTATATTGAACGAGTCAACTATAGATATAGCTAAACCATCTTCTGTTCAGCCGCATCAATTTGCTGAATATCCTGACATCGAACTAATTTATGAAGGTAAGCTAATGCACTTTTTAGTGGAAGAATCGATTATTTTAATAGGAAAAGAGTTCGTATTATAACTCCTTCCTTTTTCCTATGCTGGAATATTTACTTATACATTTGGACAGAATGGAATAGAAGTAAAGTTAAAGCTAGGAGGATAAAAATTGGAAAAAGATCATTCTAACAACGAGACTAATCGTGAGACCGAGGATACGCTGACAAATAGACAGGGACATCCAATTACGAACAACCAAAATATAAGAACAGTTGGAAACCGTGGTCCTGCAACGCTTGAAAATTATGACTTCATAGAAAAAATAAGTCATTTTGACAGAGAGCGAATTCCAGAACGTGTAGTTCATGCACGCGGGGCTGGAGCACATGGGTATTTTGAAGCGTACGGAGCAGTTGGTAATGAAAGTATATCGAAATATACTAGAGCTAAGCTATTCCAGGAAAAAGGAAAAAGAACACCGGTTTTTGCTCGTTTTTCTTCCGTTATTCATGGAGGACATTCACCTGAAACGCTACGTGATCCTAGAGGATTTGCTGTGAAATTTTATACGGAGGATGGCAACTGGGATTTAGTAGGAAACAACTTAAAGATTTTCTTTATTCGTGATGCGATGAAATTTCCTGATATGATTCATGCATTTAAGCCAGATCCTGTTACAAATATTCAAGATGCAGAACGATTTTTTGATTTTTGTGCAAGCTCTCCGGAGTCCTTTCATATGGTTACATTCATTTATTCGCCTTGGGGAATTCCAGCGAATTATCGCATGATGCAAGGCTCAGGGGTAAATACGTATAAATGGGTAAATAAAGACGGTGAGGGAGTCCTGATCAAGTATCATTGGGAGCCTAAACAAGGAATTCGTAATTTAACTCAATCAGAAGCTGAAGAAATTCAAGCGAAGAATTTCAATCATGCTACTCAAGACTTATATGATGCTATTGAAAAGGGAGATTTCCCTGAGTGGGAGTTAAACGTTCAAATTATGAGTGATGGTGAACACCCTGAGTTAGATTTCGATCCGTTAGACGATACAAAGTTATGGCCGAATGATCAATTTCCATGGATGCCAGTTGGGAAAATGGTGTTAAATCGTAATCCTCAGGATTATTTCATGGAAGTGGAGCAAGCAGCATTTGGTACAGGGGTATTAGTAGATGGATTAGATTTCTCAGATGACAAAATGCTTCAGGGACGGACCTTCTCCTATTCTGATACTCAACGTCATCGAGTAGGAGCTAACTATTTACAGCTGCCTATTAATGCACCGAAAAAGCGTGTGGCAACCAATCAAACAGGCGGCCAAATGGCATACCGATTAGATAGAGGCCCTTTCCAAAACCCTCATATTAACTACGAGCCATCTATTTTAGATGGATTACATGAGGCTGAACAAACTGGCAAGGAATACACCCCAATGATTAAAGGAAACTTAGTTAGAGAATCGATAGATCGCCAAAGTAATACGAAGCAAGCAGGGGAAACCTATCGTAATTTTGAACAGTGGGAGAAGACAGAGCTACTGTCTAACCTAGTGAATGATCTCTCTAAGTGTGACCCAAGAATTCAGGATAAGATGATTGCTCTAGCAGAGGAAGCGGATGAAGAGTACGGAAGACTTCTTAAGGAAGGCTTAAAAAATGCACCTAAAGGTGGCTCTAGTCAACATCCACTTGGGGACGTAAATGGAGAAAAAGCTCCACAGCAAGCGGTAGAAAATAGTCATGAAGCTGATCCTTATTGATATAAAAATTTAATACTCTAATATAAACAAACGTGAAATCGTTCCTTGATTTCACGTTTTTATTTTTTCTCAGTTGGTAACTATAGAGCTACGGGGGAAATGACAAGGCCTAAGGAGATTAAGGATTTAAAAATTCAGAGAGCTTTTCTTATTTTTCTTACTTTTAAAACCTATTGTTGTACTAGGGAATAGAGTTCCTATATACTAATGATAATATAATAATTTTGTTGTTCTTAGACTTTAAATAGATTAATAATGAGGAGATGTAGGATATGTCAAAAATTTATATTATTCATGAAAATGATGAGTGGACAATTCATTTAACTAAAAGATTAGAGGAACTTAATCTGCCTTATGAAAGTTGGCATTTAGACCAAGGAATTGTAGACTTAACGGTCGAACCACCAAACGGTGTATTTTATAACCGCATGAGCGCATCTTCTCATACTAGGGGGCATAGGTATGCACCAGAATTGGCTGGAGGTATGCTTACATGGTTAGAACATCATGGAAGAACAGTGTTTAATGGAACAAAAGCATTAAGCTTGGAACTGAGTAAAATCAATCAGTATGCAGCATTAGAAGCAAGCGGTATTCGAACACCTAAAACAATAGCTGCCGTTGGTAAGGAAC
The DNA here is from genome assembly GCF_938022135.1 of uncultured Psychrobacillus sp. Lineage (NCBI taxonomy): Bacteria > Bacillati > Bacillota > Bacilli > Caryophanales > Bacillaceae > Psychrobacillus > uncultured Psychrobacillus sp. The sequence continues at coordinate 1,576 of NZ_CALIED010000036.1, read as the reverse complement.
ACATCGTTTCTGCTGCCGAGAAATTAGGGGTTGTCCCTTTTATAACCAAACATAATAGAGCAGGGAAAGGACTAGGGGTTCAATTATTCCAAACAGTCGATGCATTAAAGGAATATATTAATGGCCCAATGTTTGATGAACCTGTGGATGGCATTACATTAATTCAAGAGTATATTCAATCTCCAGAATCGTATATTACAAGAGCAGAGTTTGTCGGAGGAAAATACTTATATGCTGTTAGAGTCGATACCTCTGAGGGATTTGAACTCTGCCCGGCTGACTCGTGTCAAATTGGTGATGCCTTCTGTCCAGTGGGAGAGGAGCCAACTGTTAAACCAAAGTTTGAAATCCAAGAAGATTTAGAAGAAGGATGGATTGCAAAATATGAAGCCTTCCTTCAACAAAACAAAATAGATGTTGCAGGTATTGAATTCATACGGGATAGTAATGGTGAAGTCTACACCTATGATGTAAACACGAATACGAATTATAATGCGGACGCTGAGGAAAAGGCTGGAAAATATGGCATGCTAGAGCTTGCTAAATTTCTAGGAGCAACACTAGAAAGCTTAAAAGCATTTAACTAAGGCTATGGTTAATTTGTGAGCAACTTTTATCAAAATCAACCAATCACTTTAACATAGCTATAATTAATAAATAAAGGAGAGGCACCGTAATTTCATGCCTCTCCTTAAATAGTTATGTGATATTTTAAGAGAAATCCTCTTTTAAAATGGAGTAAATTTTCAAATCTACATGTTTCCCTTTTACTTTCATCCCTTTTCTCATAGTACCCTCATAGGACATCCCCACTTTTTCCATTACACGCGAGGAGCCGACATTCTCGACAAAGCATCTAGCCTGTATGCGTATTAAATCCATGTGGTTAAAGCCAAAATGGATTAATGCTTCGGCAGCCTCAGTAGTTAACCCTTGTCCCCAGTATTCAGGGGAAAGAACGTATCCGATTTCAGCACTATCATGTTTAATTTGCCATTGGACGAAGTCGATAGTTCCGATCAACTGACCTGTTTCCTTGTATTCAATCCCCCACGGTGCAATATCTTTTTTCTCGTACTGCTTTAGGATAAAATGAATGAATACCTTCGTGTCCTCTATTGTATTGTGCTGATCCCAAGTAACATACTTAGATACTTCTGGATCGGATCCATATGTATACATATCCTCTGCATCACCTAACGTAATTTTCCGCAGTAGGAGTCTTTCTGTTTCCAATTGTGGCAAGTCCCCGTAAATCGTTTGAATTTCCATTCCATAACCTCCTCCTTTTGTTAGTTCTTTTCATTATAATTTATTTAGCTTTGTTAAAGATATGGGTTTATTTTGACTAACCATTCTTTTTTATAGTGACTGTAAACATAAACAAAGGTACTTTCAAATGTCTGTTAAATATAAATAGATGATGAAATTGGGGTTGGTGACCATTTTGAAGCTTTGTTTATGCTAGTAAATTTTTAGCGATTAATCGATGATAAAGCTGTTCCATTTATTGATTGGAGTGCCAGACGGCGACTCCTACGGGATGAGTGAGACAGATAAGACATCACAACCACGC
>NZ_CALIED010000035.1:0-74825 GCF_938022135.1 uncultured Psychrobacillus sp. | reverse complement strand
TCCGGTGGCTGAGGAACTGCCTCCTCGCTTTTCTCCATTTGCCTGTCGGGGCAGATATAGGCGCTTGCGCTTTTCTTGTTTGAAAGAGAAGTACTTAATAGCTTTGGAAAATAAATTTACGGGAAATCTCTTGACGTATGTTGAATTTTTATTACAAATTTGGATTCCTCATGGCTTATGAGCGATGTCAGCAGGTATTTTTGGTATAATGGAGTAATGTTATCAAACAACAATTGTGTAGGTGAAAAAATGGATTATAAAGAGTGGAGACATATATTTAAGCTAGACCCTGCGAAGGAGATTTCTTCCGAGGCATTAGAGAGGGTATGCGAATCTGGAACAGATGCTATTATTATTGGCGGTTCTGATGGCGTGACCTTAGACAACGTAATAGATCTATTAATGAGAATTCGTAGATACGCAGTTCCGGTAGCGTTGGAAGTTTCTACGATAGATAGTATAACCCCGGGTTTTGATTTTTATTTTATTCCTAGTGTTTTGAACAGCACCGATACGAGATGGGTGAAGGACCTGCATCATAAGGCGACAAAGGAGTTTGGTGAGGTTATGAATTGGGAGGAAATAATCCCAGAAGGCTATTGTATTTTAAACCCTGACTGTAAGGCAGCTATACTGACACAAGCGGAGCCAGTTGAAACAATCGATGATATAATTGCCTATGCTCAAATGGTAGAGCATATGTTCAAATTCCCTGTCTTCTACATGGAATACAGCGGAAAATATGGTGACGTTCAAACTGTAGCCAAGGTAAGATCGGGTTTAAAACAAACCCAGCTCTTTTATGGTGGGGGCATTAAAACAGAAGCACAAGCCCGCGAAATGGCTGCCTATGCACATACCATTATTGTAGGAAACCAAATTTACGATAATTTGAATGAAGCGTTGAAAACTGTTAATGCAGTAAAATGAATTGAGGAAATAGATAGCCGAGGTTATAATAGAAAGAACAAATGTTCTTGTAGAGGAAGTGTAGTAAAGTATGGAACTTATAGCTAAAACCCTATTAAACGGGATGAATAAAGAGCAAGAGGAAGCAGTGAAATCAACTGACGGTCCACTACTGATTATGGCTGGAGCTGGATCTGGTAAAACAAGAGTGCTAACACATCGCATAGCCTATCTAATCGTGGAAAAGGAAGTTTATCCTTCTAAAATATTGGCCATTACCTTTACCAACAAAGCTGCCCGCGAAATGCGAGAGCGTATCAATAGTATTTTAGGAGAAGGCACTGGAGAAAGAATGTGGGTTTCTACGTTTCACTCGATGTGTGTACGTATTTTAAGAAGAGATATCGATCGAATTGGTTATTCTAAAAGTTTCTCTATATTAGATACTTCTGACCAGCTGACAGTTATTAAAGGTATTTTGAAGGATTTGAATATTGATACGAAACAATATGATCCTCGCTCGATGCTGAATGCTATTAGTAGTGCAAAAAATATATGTATTGATGCAGACACATATAAGGCTCAAATGAATGATTCCAATCCTTTTGAGAAAACAGTAGCAAAGGTATACGAAGGGTATCAAAAACGTCTGAGAAAAAACCAGTCGTTAGACTTCGATGATTTAATCATGACTACCTTAACATTGTTTAAGCGAGTGCCAGATGTATTGGAATACTATCAAAATAAGTTTCAGTATATCCATGTAGATGAATACCAGGATACGAACAAGGCTCAATACGAGCTAGTTCAAATGCTTGCAAACAAGTTCAAAAACATCTGTGTTGTAGGTGATTCTGATCAATCCATATATCGCTGGCGCGGCGCGGATATACAAAACATCCTTTCCTTTGAAAAGGACTATCCAAACGCGAAAGTGATTATGCTGGAGCAAAACTATCGGTCATCTCAAAGAATCTTAAAAGCAGCAAATGACGTCATTTGTAATAACCAAAGTCGTTATCCAAAAGTGTTGCGAACTGAAAACCTTGAAGGTGAAAAGATTGAGTTGTTCCGTGCAAATGAAGAACAGCAGGAAGCTCAATATGTTGTTCAAAAGATTCAAGAGCTAATAGAAACAGAAAACAGAACGCTAAACGACTTTGCTATCTTATATCGAACGAATGCCCAGTCACGTGTAATGGAGGAAGTGCTCGTTAAATCGAACATGGCCTATACGATTGTTGGAGGTACCAAGTTCTATGATCGGAAAGAGATTAAAGACTTACTTGCCTATCTACGACTGATTGCCAATAATGATGATGATTTATCACTTGCTCGAATTATTAATGAGCCTAAGCGCAACATAGGAGCAACCTCATTTGACCGAATAGCAAGATATGCTATAGAACAGGATCGTTCCATTTTAGACGCTTTAAACGAGGTAGACTTCATGGGATTACCTGCTAGAGCAGTGAATTCTGTAGTAGGCTTCCATGGACTCATTCAAAACCTAACTCAAATGCAGGAGTTCCTGTCAGTAACTGAGATTGTGGAACAGGTATTAGAGAAAACTGGATATAAAACGATGCTAAAAAATGAAAAGACAATTGAAGCAGAAAGCCGTCTAGAGAATATCGAGGAGTTTTTATCTGTAACGAAAGCCTTCGAAGAAAAAAGTGACGATAAATCCCTTGTTGCATTTTTAACAGACTTGGCGCTCATTTCAGATATTGATAAGCTCGATGAAGATGAGGACAAGTCACAGGGCAATATTATCCTGATGACAATGCATGCAGCTAAGGGGCTGGAGTTTCCTGTAGTATTTATCATTGGAATGGAAGAAAATATTTTTCCACATGCTCGCTCCATTGGAAACGACGAGGAGATGGAGGAAGAACGTCGTTTAGCATATGTAGGTATTACTCGTGCTGAGGAAAGATTATTTATCACATGTGCACAAGCACGAACTATATTTGGACGCAGTAGCTTTAACAGTCCCTCTCGTTTCATCGCGGAGATTTCAGATGAAATTATTGAGGTTGTAGGGTGGTCCAGAGATATCCGCAAAAACAAAAATAGAGATACAAAAGTAATTGCACCAGTTCCTCGTGCTGCAGTTTCTAGACCAGCGTACCAATCGACCGGTGGAGAGCGTTTAGGCTGGCAGGTTGGTGACAAGGCAGCCCATAAAAAATGGGGCGAGGGTATGGTTGTCAGCGTTCGTGGCGATGGTGAGAATACAGAGCTTGATATTGCTTTCCCAAGTCCGACTGGGATCAAGCGATTACTTGCTAAATATGCACCGATTGAAAAAGTATAATTTTCTTAGCGGAGGAAAATCGATGGATAAATTAGAAAGAGTAAAAGAGCTGCATAAAATATTGCATGACTATAGCTACTCATACTATGTATTAGATAAACCGACAGTACCCGATGCTGTTTATGATCAATATTTGCATGAACTGATTGCACTAGAGGAAGAAAATCCGGACTTGATTTTCCCGGATTCTCCTACTCAGCGTGTAGGATTAACTATAAGTGAAGGATTCAAAAAGGTTACCCATGCCAATCCAATGCTAAGTTTATCCAATGCATTTAATGAAGAAGATATTAGAGATTTTGACAAACGTATTCGAAACATTATTGATGAGACACCGGTCTACGTATGTGAACTAAAAATAGACGGACTTGCTGTTTCACTTTTATACGAGAATGGACAACTCGTTCGTGGAGCAACTCGTGGTGATGGAACAACAGGTGAGGATATCACGAGTAACATTAAAACGATTCGTGCTGTCCCTTTACGTTTACAGGAAAATGTAACGCTAGAGGCTAGAGGAGAGGCTTATATGCCTAAATCTTCTTTCCTAAAGCTAAATGAACAACGAGCAGAAGATGGGTTAGAATTATTTGCGAATCCGCGCAATGCAGCTGCTGGTTCCTTGCGTCAGCTAGATCCTAAAATTGCAGCAAGCCGTAATTTGTCCATGTTCATTTATGGCATGGGGGGGGACGGAGAAGAGTTTAATATTGACGATCACTCGGAAGCCCTTAAGTATATGAGAAAGCTAGGATTACCTACTAATAACGAAACGAGAGAATGTCATTCCGTTGAAGAGGTTATGGCTTTTATTGAAGAATGGACGACCAAAAGAAATGATATTCCTTATGAGATAGATGGAATTGTGATTAAGGTGAATAATTACTCGCAGCAAGAGGAACTTGGCTTCACAGCTAAAAGTCCACGTTTTGCTATTGCCTACAAATTCCCTGCTGAAGAGGTAGTTACGACGATAATTGGAATCGACCTAACAGTGGGACGAACTGGTGTAGTTACTCCAACTGCATTGTTAGAACCAGCACAGGTGGCAGGTACAACAGTACAAAGAGCTTCCTTGCATAACGAGGATCTTATTCGCGAAAAGGATATACGAATAGGCGATCGAGTAATCATTCGAAAAGCTGGGGATATCATCCCAGAAGTAGTGGGAGTAATCCTTCAAGAAAGAAAGGATAATCTAGTCCCTTATGAAATGCCGACAAACTGTCCTGCATGTGATAGTGAACTGATACGTATTGAAGAAGAGGTCGCTTTACGATGTGTTAATCCACAATGTCCAGCTCAAATTCGTGAAGGAATTTATCACTTTGCTTCCCGCAATGCGATGAATATAGAAGGTCTAGGTGGTAAGGTTGTAGAACAGCTTTATAGAGAAGAACTTATAAAGGATGTTTCGGACTTATATAAGCTTACGATCGAGGACTTGGTAAAGCTAGAACGAATGGGTATGAAATCTGCTACTAATCTTGTCGAGGCTATTACAACTTCAAAATCCAATTCAATGGAGAGAGTGTTATTTGGATTGGGCATACGCCATATTGGTGAGAAGGCAGCAAAAATTCTTTCAGAAAAGTTCCTAGATTTTGATGCACTAATGCATGCTACACGAGATGAAATTACTGACATTCATGAAATTGGTGAAAAGATGGCAGATTCTCTTGTAACTTATTTTGAACAGGAAGAGGTTCAAAAGCTAATTGAGCGATTAAAAGAAGCAGGATTAGCAATGAGATACACAGGTAAGGTTATTGATGCTGCTACAATGGAAAATAGTCCATTTGCCGGTAAAACGGTTGTCTTAACAGGGAAACTCACACAATTGACACGTCCAGAGGCAAAAGAAAAAATAGAATCATTAGGTGGTAATGTAGCTGGCAGCGTAAGTAAAAAAACAGACTTAGTTATTGCAGGAGAGGATGCTGGATCTAAGCTAGAAAAGGCTACTAGTCTTGGTATTGAAGTCTGGGATGAGCAAAAGCTATTGGACCATTTAGAAGGATAAAAGGAGTTAAAAGCATGACCAAAAAATATTTAGTGTTAGCTCTTTTGATTTTGGCGTTAGTTATAACGGGATGTACTCCGAATCAAAAAAACGATACAGAAGTTGTGCAAAATACGGAGGAAGAAGCGAAAACAGTCGTGATTCCAAGCATTCAGCTGGATGAAACCTATTATCGTACTTTGATGCCGTATGAAGAGAGTGCAAGCAGAGGATTAGTTGTCTCAAATCTTAATACGAAATACGACATGAAAGAAGTAGAATTAGGTCTATTTCGAATTTCTCAAACAGAATTTTCACCAGATAAGTATATGTTCCAAGAAGGACAATACTTAAAAGGAGATACTTTAAAATCTTGGCTTGCAAGAGAGGGACAAACAAAGGATGGGTTAAATCCGAATGCAGAGGGTCTAACAGGGGAAGAAAAAGCATTAAAAGCACCTGTTTACATTACACATATTGTCGAACAAAACTATCTAGAGGTCGTAGATAATAAAGCTAGACTAGCGGGTGTATCTGTAGGTCTTTCCTTAAATTCAATTTATTATTATACAAAGGAAGAATATGGGGCAGAATATGAACAAGCCTTAACAGATGAGCAAATCAAGCAAAATGGGGAAAGAATAGCTAAAGAAGTTGTAAGTCGTATGAGGAAAATTGCTGGCTTAGAAGAGGTACCTATTGTTGTAGGTTTATTTAAACAAAATAGTAATAATGCTATTGTTCCAGGTACTTATTTTGAATACGGTGTTGCTTCTAAAGGAGGGAATTTGTCTGATTGGAAGCCTATCAATGAAGAATATATTATGTTCCCGTCTTCCGATGCTGAAAAAAAATATCGTGACTTAAATACAATCTTTAGTAACTTTAAGAGGGATGTGGAAGAGTATTTCTCTAATTATACTAGTGTTATTGGCACAGGATACTTTAAGGACGAGCAACTACAGAAGCTAACTATTGAAATACCAATACAGTTTTTTGGTTCTGCAGAGTTAATTGGATTTACACAGCAGCTTGCGGGATATATGAAAGCCAATTTCCCTGCTTCGATGAATGTAGAAATTCAAGTGAACTCATTGGATGGTGCTGAGGCATTGCTAGTTAAAGAGGCTGGTGAAGAGGACGCATTTGTTCACATTTATAACCATTAAGGAAACGATGCGTACTCTGTTCAACTAGTGTGAAAAATGATATGATTATTGTTATGGTTTATTGAATTCGGAGGTGTAAAAATTGGCGAATATTTCAAAAGAAGAAGTAAAACATGTTGCGCATTTAGCTAGACTTGCTATTACTGAAGAAGAAGCGGAGATGTTTGCAGAGCAACTAGCTGCAATTACTAAGTTTGCAGATGAGCTGAACGAATTAGACACTACTGATGTAGCTCCAACTACTCATGTATTACCATTAGTGAATGTGCTTCGTGAGGACAAATCAGTACCTGGCTTAGAACGTGAGAAAATGATGAAAAATGTTAAAGAAGAAGAAGCAGGACAAGTAAAAGTACCAACTATTATCGAATAAGAAAAAGTTAGGAGGGCATCTGATGACATTATTCAAACATTCAGCAGTAGAACTTCAAGATTTGATCAAAAAGAAAGAAGTATCTATTGAAGAGCTAACTGCTGAATCCTATAAAAGAATTAATAAAGTGGACGGAGAAGTTCAAGCTTTTCTAGCGTTAAATGAAGAGCAAGCAACTGCTCAAGCAAAAGAAATGGATCAAGTTCCTTTCGAGGAAAGAGGCCCCCTTTTCGGAATGCCAATCGGAGTAAAAGACAATATCGTAACAGAAGGTATTGAAACTACTTGTGCAAGTAAAATTTTAGAAGGCTTTAACCCTATTTATGATGCAACTGTTGTACATAAACTACGTGATGCTGGATTAATAACAATTGGTAAGTTAAACATGGATGAGTTCGCAATGGGCTCTTCGAATGAAAACTCTGCCTTTAAAAACACAAGAAATCCTTGGAATTTAAATCATGTACCTGGTGGATCTTCAGGTGGTTCGGCTGCAGCTGTAGCAGCAGGAGAGGTACCATTTTCATTAGGATCTGATACTGGTGGATCTATTCGTCAGCCAGCTTCATTCTGTGGAGTGGTTGGGATGAAGCCAACATACGGCCGAGTATCACGTTTTGGATTAGTGGCATTTGCTTCTTCTTTGGATCAAATCGGACCTGTTACACGTAATGTAGAGGACAATGCCTTTTTACTAGAGGCTATTTCTGGTTTAGATGCAAGTGACTCTACTTCTGCAAATGTGGAAGTACCAAGCTTTACTAAATCATTAACAGGTGACATTAAAGGACTTCGTATTGCTGTTCCTAAAGAATATTTAGGACAAGGTGTCGGAGAAGCATCTAAGCAATCTGTACTTGACGCTCTAAAAGTTTTAGAATCACTTGGAGCAACATGGGAAGAAGTATCGTTACCACATTCTAAGTACGCTTTAGCAGCTTACTATTTATTGTCTTCTTCAGAAGCTTCCTCTAACTTAGCTCGTTTTGATGGAATTCGTTATGGCTTCCGTGCAGACAACGTAGAAAACTTAATGGAGCTTTATAAAGAAACTCGTGCACAAGGCTTTGGTGATGAAGTAAAACGTCGTATCATGCTAGGAACTTATTCACTTAGCGCTGGTTCTTATGACGCTTACTACAGAAAAGCACAGCAAGTACGTACTTTGATCAAGCAAGACTTTGACAATGTATTTGATAAATACGATGTTATCATTGGACCAACGACACCAACTCCAGCATTTAAAATTGGGGAAAATGTTAAGGATCCATTAACGATGTATGCCAATGATATTTTAACAATTCCAGTAAACCTTGCTGGCGTCCCTGGAATTTCTATTCCTTGCGGATTCTCAGACGGTCTACCACTAGGATTACAAATTATCGGTAAATACTTTGATGAAGCAACTATCTATCGTGTGGCACATGCTTATGAGCAAGCAACAAGCTTCCATAAACAAACTCCGCAAATATGGGAGGGAGCAAAATAATGAATTTTGAAACGATTATTGGATTAGAGATTCATGTAGAGTTAAAAACAGACTCTAAAATGTTCTCACCAGCACCAGCTCACTTTGGAGCAGAACCAAATACAAATACACATGTAATTGACCTAGGTTACCCTGGAGTATTACCTGTTGTAAATAAAACAGCAGTTGAGTGGGGTATGAGAGCCGCTCTTGCACTTAATATGGACATTGCACCTATAACTAAATTCGACCGTAAAAATTACTTCTATCCGGATAATCCAAAGGCTTACCAAATCTCTCAATTTGACAAGCCAATCGGTGAAAATGGTTGGGTAGAAATTGAAGTGGGCGGAGAAAAGAAACGTATTGGTATTACTCGTCTTCACTTGGAAGAAGATGCAGGAAAGCTTACACATACAAGCAATGGATACTCTCTTGTTGACTTCAACCGTCAAGGTACTCCTTTGATTGAAATCGTATCAGAGCCAGACATCCGCACTCCTGAGGAAGCTTATGCTTATCTTGAAAAGGTTAAATCTATCATCCAATACACAGGAGTTTCTGACTGTAAAATGGAGGAAGGTTCCCTTCGTTGTGATGCGAACATTTCCTTACGTCCATATGGTCAAGAAAAATTCGGTACGAAAACAGAGCTTAAAAACTTAAACTCCTTCAACTTTGTTCGTCGTGGTCTTGAGCATGAACAAATTCGTCAAGCAGAGGTTCTATTATCAGGTGGGGTAATTCCACAAGAAACTCGTCGCTATGATGAGTCAACTGGTAAAACTCTTTTAATGCGTGTTAAAGAAGGAGCGGATGATTACCGTTACTTCCCAGAGCCAGACTTAGTGCAAATTGTCATTGATGATGCTTGGAGAGAACGAGTTCGCTCTGAAATTCCTGAGCTTCCAGATGCACGTAAAGTTCGTTATATCGAGGAGCTAGGCTTACCTGCATACGATGCAATGGTACTTACTTTAACAAAAGAAATGTCAGATTTCTTCGAGGAAACGATTGCTCTAGGGGCAGATGCGAAGCTTGCTTCCAACTGGTTAATGGGTGAGGTTTCAGCTTACTTAAACGCAGACCAAAAAGAATTGAAGGATATCAAGCTTACTCCTTCTAATCTGGCTGGCATGATTAAGCTAATCTCAGATGGTACAATTTCTTCTAAAATCGCGAAGAAAGTATTTAAAGAGCTTGCGGATAACGGCGGAGATGCTGCTGAAGTAGTAAAAGCTAAAGGCTTAGTACAAATTTCAGACGAAGGCGCTCTACGTGAAATCGTAACGGCTACATTAGATGCTAACCCACAATCGATTGAAGACTTTAAAAATGGTAAAGATCGTGCCATCGGCTTCCTAGTAGGACAAATTATGAAAGCAACAAAAGGTCAAGCGAATCCACCTCTTGTTAACAAAATCCTAAACGAAGAAATCGTGAAACGATAAAATCCTAAAGATAATCATAGCGAGTAAGTGATCAGATTTCCTGACCACTTACTCGCTTTTTTGATGCATGTTAGCAAAAGCTCCTCCACATTCAGCTACTTATCAAAGCTGTAAATATATTTAATTTTATAATTATAGATGCTATGATGAGATAATATTTGAGAAAGGGTGATGGGGATGGAGCTATGTTTTATTGGCGGGGGACATGTTTTAAAGGGTGAGCTTGATGACGTTTTTGAAGAATTAGAGTGTAAAATTAGTCCGAATGCGAAAGTATTGGTCGTACCCTTTGCAACAGATGAATCTAGATATGAAAGTTGGATGGAAAGCCTGCAGCAGGCGTTTACACGTATTCCAAACGTGACGCTTGGTTTATTGCATGAAAAGCTACCAAAAGAAGACATGATTAATATGATGGAAGAGTATGATGTTCTTTATATTATAGGAGGAAAACCTGAGCGTTTACTTCAGGTTATTTTGGATAAAGAGCTGACTGCAGCAATTAGTAGTTTTCCAGGCTTAATGATTGGCTATAGCGCAGGTGCATTAGCTTTTTGCACAGACTGCATATTAACAAAGGATGAAGACTACCCCGACACAATTATTTTGCAGGGATTAGGATTAGTCGATTTTAGTGTAGAGGTTCACTATCGCCCAGAAGCAGATGATGAGCTGCTTACTCTTTCTAAGGATAGAACGATCTATGCTCTCCCAGATGGCAGTGCAATCTTCTATAAAAACGACACCATACATACGAGAATAAATGAAGTCATTACCTTTAAGGACGGGACTAAGAAAAACTGTCTCAGCCAGTGAGGGTGGCATGGACTTGGACCGACCGATTATTAGGGAGAACCGACCGATTATAAGAGAAAACCGACCGATTTTTAGCCAGAACCGACCGATTATTGCATATAACCGTCCGATTATAAAAAAACACCCCTGCAGACAGGCTAGTGCAGGGGTGTTTCTATCCTTAACCGGTAAACACCTGATCATTTGGATATTTATATTTAACCTTTTTCGGTTTAGTTAAGATGAAAAATAACGTGAGTGGTCCAATTCTGCCTAAGAACATCAACACACAAATGAATACCTTGCCTAACTCTGAAAGCTGAGAGGTAATGCCCATTGAGATACCAACAGTTCCGAATGCGGAAAACACTTCAAATAGCAAAGGGAGCAGAGGAAGCTGCTCTGTTATAGTTAAAGCAAAAGCAAATATAAAAACGGTTGCTAAGCTAACTGTGCTAATAACGAGAGACCTAATAATTATTTCTCGTGAGATGGACCTTTTAAATAGCACTGGATCCTCCTGCTGACGGAAAAATGCAAACGTTGCTGCTATGATGACAATAAAGGTAGTAAGCTTTATGCCAGAAGCCGTAGAGGCACTACCTGCACCGATAAACATGAGAAGCATTGTGAATAATAGAGATGGGTCCTCCATTTGGCCATAATCGATCATATTAAAGCCTGCCGTTCTTGGAGTTACTGCATTAAAGTAGGAGGTCATTATCTTCTCGAAGATTCCCATTTTGCCAATTGTATCATTATTATTAAACTCTAAGATTAAAAGAATAAGTGTAGCTATTGTATTTATTATTAATGTGCCCACGATCATAAGCTTGGTATGTAGTGACCATGCACGAAATTTATTCTTGCGAGAGATATCTATTACTACGACAAATCCAATTCCTCCAATGATTATTAGACTAGTAATAATCAATATAACTAGAGGATCACTAGTGAAGCCCATTAAATTGTCCGGAAACAAAGAGAAGCCTGCATTATTAAAAGCAGAAATTACGTGAAACAAACTATAATATAATGCATCTCCAAAGCCAAACCTTGGTATCCAGTGGAGTGTTAAGAAGACGATAGCAATACTCTCTGTAAGAAGAACAAATAAGAGAATATGCTTAGCTAGTTTGACGATACCTCCAATAGAAGGCTGATTAAAAGATTCCTGCAAATAAATTCGGTGCTGCAAACCAATTTTTTTGCGAAGAAGAATAAGTATAGCGACTGCAAACGTCATTAACCCAATACCACCACATTGAATTAAGACTAGTAAAACAATTTCCCCAAACATGGTTAGAGTACTACCAGGATCAAAAACACTGAGACCTGTAACCGTGGTAGCTGATGTAACTAGAAAGAATGCATCTACCCAAGAAATCGGAGTTGTCGTAGCAAAAGGAAGCTTCATCAAAACTGTTCCTAGAAAAATTAAGGTGGCAAAGCTACTTGCAATCACAACAGGCGGTGAAAAAGAGAGCTTTTTCTCCATTGGGACACTTCCTTTTATTGGATGTAAAATAATAACTACTTTAATCCTGAACAGGTCGCCTGTCAACAACTTGTTTGAAACAAGTGGCTAAAGAAAGTATACTTAAGGAAAAAGGGGGATTTTTCATTGAAAACTGAACAACAATATTTTGAAGAAGCTAAAACCTTAGAGCAGTATATGAATGATATGACTACCAAAAAAGAGGAATCCTTTCGTATATACGACCAGTTTCAAGTTCCAGCGGATGATGAATTCATTGAGATATTAAAAACAGAAAAGCCGTATATATTAGTTATTACAGAAGACTGGTGCGGTGATGCCATGATGAATAATGCTATCGTACGAAAGATTGCAGAAGCTGGAAATTTGGACATTCGCACTGTCTACCGCGATGAGAATCTAGAGCTGATGGACCAGTACTTAACAAATGGAGGGCGCTCCATTCCAGTTTATTTATTGCTAAGTCAGGACGGAGAAGTAATTTCTAAATGGGGTCCTCGTGCTGAAATGGTCCAAAAATTTGTGATGGAAGGAAGAGCCAAGTTTCCTGATAAGGAAGATCCGGCATTCGAAGACATCCAAAAGAAATTTTATGAGCAAATGACACAGGAATTTATAGCAAACAAAGAGTTTCACTTGGCAGTTTACGAAGAAATCCGCAGTAGCTGGCTGCCTATTCTTCAAAAATAAGCGAACCGCATATTTAAGGGAGTCGGCTTTAGTCGGCTCTTTCATATGTTAGGAACTTTTTGTGAGGAAATAGAGTCTTTATAATGAAGAAATTGTAAAGTAGAAAGGAAATCCGTATGAAGCGTGCAAGAATTATCTACAATCCTACCTCAGGGAGAGAATTATTTAAGAAACATCTTCCAGAAGTTTTGGAGGCTTTAGAAATAGCTGGATATGAGACGTCCTGCCATGCAACGACTGGTGAAGGAGATGCAATTAGTGCAGCAAAAAAAGCGGTAGAAAATAATTTTGATATAATTATTGCCGCTGGGGGAGACGGAACACTGAACGAGGTTGTTGCTGGTGTAAGTGAATTTGAAAATCGCCCAAAAATTGGTCTCATTCCAATGGGAACGACAAATGATTTTGCTCGAGCAGTTCATATTCCTCGGGATATTAAACGCGCAGTAGATATTATCGTACAGGGTGATACTATTCCAGTGGACGTTGGTCAAGTAAACGACCGTTATTTTATTAACATTGCTGGCGGAGGAAGAATTACAGAGCTTACTTATGAGGTTCCTAGTAAATTAAAGACAATGCTTGGACAACTAGCCTATTACTTAAAAGGAATTGAAATGCTTCCATCGATTAATGCCACGAAGGTTCGAATTGAATATGATGGGGAAGTATTCGAAGATGAAGCGATGATGTTCCTTGTGGGTCTAACCAACTCTGTAGGCGGCTTCGAGAAGCTTGCTCCAAATTCAAGTATTAATGACGGGAACTTCTCGTTGCTTATCTTAAAGAAAGTAAATATTGCAGAGTTTATAAGACTTGCCACTTTAGCTATTCGTGGAGAACATTTAGAAGATCCTCATGTCATTTATAAAAAAGCCCAGCACATTAAAGTGACCTCTGAAGATAAGGTTCTCTTAAATCTGGATGGAGAGTATGGGGGAACTATTCCTGCCACTTTCCAAAACCTATATAGACATATAGATGTCTTTGTTCCAATCGATGAGATTCGTGAGCAAGATAGACCATAAAATGAAGCGGTTTTGACAAAACTCTCCTCAACATAATAAGGCCTCGGAAATTTTACGATTTAGTAAAGTTTTTGGGGCTTTTATTCTAATTATCTGTAGTGTTCTTCGTAACTGCGTACGCTTTTTCAGGAGCACTTCTCCATATCTCTTCCTATAATCCTGCGGTGCTTTCGGAGGTGCTGGTCTCCTAGGAGAGTTGCCATCTCCATAAGCTAGCTTTATAAAGTAGTGAAAACGTGAAATCCAACTGCTGATTTCACGTTTTTTATTTACAGCTATGCTAAAAAAGCCAGTTTAAGAAGGAACTATTCGATTGTACAAAAATGGAGAAAAATTATTCAGGGATTGGCTCTTTTATTTTTGGTGTCCTTCGTTATCTTTTATTTTGTTCGTTCGTATTGGATTGATATGCAAATAGAAAAAAGTAGGTTATAAACAGATCTATTTGGAAGAACGGTATCCTGGAGAATACCTCACGGTAGAACGGCTATGAATGCTTGTGGAGTACTTCTGAATTACAAAATGATTCTAATAACCTTATGCATTTAGAAGTTTTAGAAGACTAATCAGTGTTTATTATGAATGCGATTTTCTCTTATTGAAGTGAACATTAGTCTGTCTTATTTTCTTGTCTATTGCAAAAAGATTTTTATTTTTTGACTTTCCTCTCTAAAAGGTTATGAATCCAATAATATTGGGAATAATTTAATAATAAATCTGGGCAACATAAAGGAGGAATGGTTAGTGTATAAGAGACAAGAGAGATACTTAATGTGGCTCGCCTTTGTAGTGGCAGGTATTATGATACTATCTATTGCTGGAAGAATTTTTGGAGGGTGAGGAGAGTCAAGTATGGGAAATGCTGATTCAGTTTTCTATAGTCGTGTCTTAACGGAGTTAACCTTATCTTTTCATATTATTTATGCGACAATCGGTGTTGGAGTTCCACTAATGATTATGATTGCTCAGTGGGTTGGTATAAAAAAGAATGATGAACATTACATATTACTAGCAAGGCGCTGGGCAAGGGGATTTGTTATTACGGTTGCCGTCGGTGTAGTAACTGGAACAGCAATTGGAATGCAGCTTTCCTTATTATGGCCGAATTTTATGGAGTTAGCCGGCAATGTGATTGCCCTACCCTTGTTTATGGAGACCTTTGCTTTCTTCTTTGAGGCTATTTTTCTTGGAATTTATCTTTACACTTGGGATCGTTTTGAAAATCAGAAGAAGCATTTATTATTGCTTATACCAGTTGCAGTAGGGGCTTCCTTTTCCGCAGTGTTTATCACGATCGTAAATTCTTTTATGAATTCACCGCAAGGATTTGACATGGTAAATGGGCAAATGGTGAACATTAATCCAATCCTAGCAATGTTTAACCCTGCGATGCCTACGAAGGTAGCCCATGTAGTGGTAACCGCATATATGACATCTGCTTTTGTACTGGCTTCCATTGCAGCCTTCCGTTTGTTAAAGGGTTCTAATCATGTTTATCATAAAAAAGCTTTGTATTTAACTGTAAAATTAGGATTAATCTTTTCAATTGCAACTGCTATTATAGGCGACTTTTCCGGAAAATATTTAGCGGAGTATCAGCCGGAAAAACTAGCAGCTGCCGAATGGCATTTTGAGACACAGGAAAATGCTGAACTTGTTTTGTTTGGAATATTAGATGATGGGGAAGTGAAATATGCTATTAAGGTACCTTATGCCTTGAGTATATTAGCTTACTCTAACCCAACTGCAGAGGTTATTGGATTGGATCAGTTCCCAGTGGATGAAAGACCTCCACTTTATATCCATTATCTTTTTAATATTATGGTAGTAATTGGGATGGGTCTGGCAGCTCTCTCCGCATTTTATTGGTTAGGTAAACGTTTAAAGTGGTCCTTTGTAGATTCTAGGTTGTTTCGATGGCTTCTCGTCTTAGGAGGACCTGCTGCTATTATTGCAATTGAGGCAGGTTGGTGGCTAGCGGAGGTAGGAAGGCAGCCTTGGATATTAAGAGGAATCATGAGGGTGGAGGATGCAGCAACAACAAGTGGGCAGGTAGATTTTATGTTAGTTCTGTTTGCTGGCCTTTACTTAGTTCTTGGAGTTGGAAGTGTTGTAGTACTTACTCGGATGTTCCGTAGAAATCCTGTTGAACAGGAGATAGAGGATAGAAAATCAGATAAAGGCGGTGATATTACATGAGTTTAGAGATTATTGGTCTCACCGTTCTATGGGCTTTTCTATTTGGCTATGTAATAGTAGGCTCCATTGATTTTGGTGCCGGCTTCTTTAATGCATATAGCTTAATAACTGGTAAACAACATATACTGAGCAATATTATTCAACGATACTTATCCCCAGTATGGGAGGTAACAAATGTATTTCTCGTATTTTTCTTCGTTGGTATTATTGGTTTCTTTCCTAAGACTGCCTACTATTATGGAACTACTCTTCTCGTACCTGTGGGCATAGCATTAATATTGCTTGGCATCAGAGGATCCTACTATGCCTTTGAAACGTATGGATCCAGAGGACACAAAGGGTATTCTTTTATGTATGGTTTATCTGGATTGTTACTACCGGCTTCATTATCTATCGTACTAACTATTTCAGAGGGTGGTTTCGTTGATATGATCAACGGATCACCAAGTTTAAATTATGATGCCTTGTTCACTAGTCCGTTAACTTGGTCTATTGTCGCCTTAAGCTTGACCTCTGTTTTGTATATTTCCGCAGTTTTTTTAACTTGGTATGCCAATAAGGCAGGGGACCCAAAAGCAACTCAACTGATGAGAAAGTACGCATTGATTTGGTCTTTTCCAACGATTATAACTGCAGGCGGAATAATGGTAGAATTACGCTCACACAATGTGGAGCATTATAATAATATGCTTGATATTTGGTGGACGTTTGGTTTGTCCTTCCTCCTGTTCTTAGGTACCGTTTGGTTACTGTGGAAAAAGAAAAAATATGGTCTAGCATTTGGACTTCTAGCAGGACAATTTTTAATCGCTTTTTTTGCTTATGGGTATTCTCATTTACCGTATTTACTTTATCCATACTTATCTATACACGATAGCTTTACAAATGAGGCCATGGCAATTTCATTAATCATTGCATTTGTTCTAGGGCTAGCCTTATTAATCCCCTCCTTATATTTGTTACTAAAGTTATTTCTATTCAACAAAGATTATGTTAAAGGGAAAAAGAAAAATCACGCTTAGGAGGAATGAACGTTATGATGGAATTCCTAATATTTTATGCTCCCTTCATCGTACTGATTGGCTCCATTATTATAGCCTTCTGGGTATCTACCATGGATGGACCAGTAAGAGATGAATAATTGTCCAGGACCTCAGGTTGGGGTCTTTTTTTCTGCTCATTTCCTTCCCAGGTGTTAAAATAAGCTTAGAGAGGTGGAGAAATAAATGAAGTATGACGTAATATTGTTCGACTTGGACGATACCTTATTCGATTTTGGAATGACCGAAAGAAATGCATTCCATCAGTTATTTTTAGAATATGGACTGCCAAACGGTTTGCAAGATTACTTAGGCAGCTACAAGACAATTAGTAAGGTTTTATGGGAAGAATTAGAACAGGGCGTTACAACGCTAGAGCTACTTAAAATAGAGAGATTCAAACGTTTATTTTTAGAACATAATCTAAAGTTAGATCTGGAAGCAGTAAGTCATAAGTACATAGAAAATCTAGGTAGGGAAATCCACTTAATATCTGGGGTTGAGGAAATGCTGGCTAGTCTGGCTGGCTGTCGTTTAGCTATATTAACAAATGGATTTCAAATTGCTCAGCATGCTAGGATCAAGGGTTCACCATTGAAGGATGTGTTTGAAGCTATCATCACCTCAGAAGAAGCTGGTTATCAAAAGCCACAGCCTGCTATATTTGAATATACATTTAAGAAATTAGGAATAACAGAAAAGTCTAAAGTATTGATGGTTGGTGATTCTCTTACTTCTGATATACAAGGCGGAAACCAATTTGGAATAGATACATGCTGGTTTAATCCAAACCAAAAGGAAAACACAACAACTATAATACCAACATATGAAATAGAGAATTGGAGTCAGCTCAATGGAATTGTGAATGGTCAATTAATAGAGAAATAAATTAGAAAAACTCCCATTTAGTTAAAATAATTTTTTAAAATCTTCCAAATAATGTATACAATATTTCCAGTATATGCGATAATAATCTTATAACAATATTATTGTTAAAGACATAACCTGGAGTTGACCATGTTTGTGATAGCACGTAACACAAATGGTGTTACAGAAGTGTTGAAAAACTCAAATAGCCAAATGGTAAAAGTATTTTATGATTATGAAGAGGCAGAACGGTTTGTAACTCGATTAAACAAAAGTGTATTACCTAATAAACACTGGTCTGTTATAGAGGATTCGTCTATATTAAAGTTAAATGAGTAAGGAATGATTCCTTACTTTTTTTGTGTCTAAAATTAGTTGGAAATTTTTATACATAAGCTACCTAATACTATTGGACGCCGTTATTTGATATAATAATATCCATTACACAAGAACGGAGATTTAACGTGAACACACCAGTAAATAAGAATGATCAGTTAACAGTTTATATAGAGGATTTGACACATGATGGGTCAGGAGTGGCAAAAGTCGATGGCTACCCGCTGTTTATCCACGGGGGTCTTCCTGATGAAAAAGCAGAGGTACGTGTTGTAAAAACATTAAAAAACTATGGCTTTGCTAAATTACTTCATATTGTAGAGCCTTCTCCTTTCCGTGTAGAAGCACCATGTCCAGTATTTTATGAGTGTGGTGGCTGTCAGCTTCAGCACATTAATTATGAGGGTCAGTTGAAATGGAAAGAAAATATGGTTCGAAATGTCATGCAAAGACTAGGTAAGATTGATGCACCGGTACTACCGGTAAAAGGAATGAAAAATCCTTGGGAATACCGCAACAAATCTCAAATTCCCTTTGGCTTAGTCGATGGAAAGGTGATTGCAGGGTTCTATCAGGCAAAATCTCACCGGATTGCTGACACTCCTACATGTCTTATTCAATCGGATGAAGCAGACCGATTGATGAGAGCATTTAAGGAAAATGCCTTAAAACTAGATTTAGTCCCTTACAATGAAGATACAAAAAAAGGTCAGTTACGCCACTTAGTAGTACGAAAAGGCCGAGCTACTGGTGAGGTAATGGTCGTCCTAGTGACGAGACATCCTAAGCTTTCCAAAATGGAAGCTATTATTGAGCTTATTAGAGAGGTAGAGCCAAAAGTGACCTCCATTATGCAAAACATAAACTCCAAAAATACAAATGTGATCTTTGGTGATCAAACTAACCTATTATGGGGGAAACCAACGATTGAGGATTTAATCGGAGATGTACGCTTCGAAATTTCCGCTAGGTCCTTCTATCAGGTGAATCCAGAGCAGACAGAAGTGTTATACCAACAGGCACTTGACTATGCCCAGCTTGAAGGTGACGAGACAGTTATCGATGCCTATTGTGGAATCGGTACGATTTCTTTATTCCTTGCTCAAAAAGCGAAGCAAGTACTTGGTGTTGAGATTGTTCCCCAAGCAATTGAGGATGCAAAAAGAAACGCGGAGTTGAACGGTTTTACGAACACGTTCTTTGAAGCAGGCCCAGCAGAGGAAGTCATTCCGCGATGGTACAAGGAAGGAAAAACAGCAGATGTATTAGTTGTTGACCCTCCAAGAAAAGGCTGCGACGAAGCATTGTTAACCACAATCATCGAGCAACGCCCGAAACGTGTTGTTTACGTTTCCTGTAACCCAGCAACTCTAGCGCGCGATCTTCGCATCTTAGAAGACGGTGGATATAAGACGCAGGAAATTCAGCCAGTTGATATGTTCCCGCAGACGACGCACTGTGAAGTTGTTACTTGGTTGGAGTTAGTGTAATAGTGAATTAAATAGCAGACGGGTTAGAGGTGTTGGTATCGCACCTTTAAACCGTCTGCTTTTACCATTATTTTATGAAAGAATTAGAAGTGCATATCGTTAGATACTAATACTTTTATTCATAGCCTTAAAAGTCAAATAAACTCTGTCATATTAAGGTTTTGAAGTAGTTACTAATAATAGTCACTATTTAGTAATGGTTATTTTAATTTCAGTAATTAAAAAATCCTACTGCTCTAAAAATATTAATATAGTATGTATTAATATTTATAAAAAATAGCAATAGAGCTAATCATTCTTTTGGATTAAAGGAAATATTTAGTCAGATGAAACTAGCCCTCTATTACGATCTACTAAAATCGAATGAAGTTAAACTTGAACCTATATCAGAATAATATTTTAGTGTTTATATTAAAAAAAGTTTTTAGTTACGCTACATATATAGAAAAGTGTTTAGTAATATTTTCGGAAATAGAAAATGTCTTAAACTAATTTGATTCTTATGTTGAAATATAAGTACATTCATCAAGAACTAATAGAGCTAAATTCACAGAGCGTACTTTTTTGCCAATATCCGAGTATACAACACGATAAATATATTTATGCAAACGTTTTAAACTGGAAGTCGCGAGTTTGATTAAATAGGGTCTTATTCGAACAGAATCGACGCTATTTTCATAGCTTGCGAAAGATTACTTCTTTGATTTTTATTTAACAATCATAAATTTTAAAATGGTTTACAGCTATGAAATAAATACAGCACGGTAAACGTGTGATGTTAAAAGATAAAGACATAAGCAAAATTATTTGATAGGTTTAAAATTATTAATTTGTATAGTGTTAAAGGTTAATGAAGAATTTTGCAAAACTATAGATAAAAATATTGTAAAAAAAATAGTTCCTGCAAATCTTATCTGGGAAAGATAGTTACAGTGACAATTTTACAAAATTATTATAATTAAGTATCAATATATTTCAACTGATGGTAATATTTGTTTATAAGGCAAGGAGTTGATTTATATGAATTTTAATTTTAATGAGAAATTATTAGCTTATGGATATTTTTTTAAAGAGATTCCACCCGAATTTCATAGTGAAAGTTTGGCAAAGGCTGTAACTAAAATTAATTTTGATAGTTTTACTAAATCGGAAAAGAATATTTGGACAAAACCTGTACACTACTCGGTCCCTAAAAAAGATAATTTCAGAAGAATAAAAACTATACCTGCACCAATTCATCAAATACAATTATGTAAGTTATTAAGTGATAATTGGATACATTTAGAAAACCATTTTAATGATTCAAAAATATCAATGAGTATACCAAAAATAAGTAGTAATAATAATAAAGCGACTGAACATAAAATTGCAATTTCAGAAAAAATGCATATTAGAATGAACCATCTGCATAACAAAAATTATATTTTACAAACAGACATTTCAAGATACTTTAATACAATTTATACACATGTTATTCCTTGGGCTTTACATACTAAAGAGTTTGCTAAAGCAAAGATTGGAAAACCCATTTTAGGAAATAGAATTGATAAAATAATTCAAAATATGCAGGATGGACAAACATTTGGGATTCCCATGGGACCCGAAACATCACAAATAGTATCTGAAATTATAGGTGTAGCAATTGATAGAGATTTTAGGAATCAAATAGGTCTAGATGTTCCAGGTTTTAGGTTTACTGATGACATTGAGTATTATTTCGATAATGAGGATACAGCGAAGAAGGCTCTAGTTAAATTACATAAAATAGTTAATGATTATCAGTTAGATTTAAATCCATCAAAAACTAGGATATTAAAGGCGCCAATAGACTTTGAAAGTGAGTGGCATCAATACTTCACTAGATTCAAGTTTAGAAATACTATTCTAGGACAAAGAAGTGATATTAATACCTTTTTTAGCAAAGCTTTTAAATATAAATCTATAACTGACGATAAGGGAATCTTATCCTATGCTTTAAAAGTAATTAGAACAGAAGTCATACATAAAGAGAACTGGAGCATATTCGAATCTCTATTACTTCATTCGGGCTTCTCAGACGCTAATTGTTTACCTTTAGTACTAGAAATTATAGAAGGTTATTATATCAAAGGATATGAATTAAACCTTGGTAAGCTAAAAGAATTTATTGAAGAATTAATTGAAAATAACATAGTACACAATAATCATTATGAAGTAGTATGGGCTTTAGTTTTTTCTAAAAGACTAAATATCAAATTAAGTCAGAGTTTAAATTTTCAGTTGTCAGAATCCGACAATTCTATAATTTGCATCTTAACAATGATTTTGAAAACTAAAGGCCTATTAGAAGGCTTTTTCGATACTCAGAAATATAAGGGTTATTTAAATTCAGAGGGTTTATACGGCCCTCAATGGCTTTTTGCATATGAATCTTATAAGCAAGGGTGGTTAAAACCTTATACCGATCCTGAATATGTAACTAATGACAAGTTTTTTAAAATCTTATACGATAACGATGTCTCTTTTTTAAGAACAGAATTAGATTTATTAAAATTAAAAGAGGAAATAATGGATAGAAATGTAATTTTAGTAAACTCTGGAACAACAGAGGGACAAAATGAAACAACTGTTGAGGAAACTGAAGATGAATCAATAAGGGAAGAAGGAGAGACTGAATCACCAGAAAGTGAATCAGGAGTAGAAGAAGGAGAGACTGAATCACCAGGAAGTGAATCAGGAGTAGAAGAGGGAGAGACTGAACCACCAGAAAGTGAATCAGGAGTGGAAGAAGGAGAGACTGAACCACCAGAAAGTGAATCAGGAGTGGAAGAAGAGACTGAACCACCAGAAAGTGAATCAGGAGTGGAAGAAGGAGAGCCTGTACCACCAGAAAGTGAATCAGAAGTAGAAGAAGTAGAGCCTGAACCACCAGGAAGTGAATCAGGGGTGGAAGAAGGAGAGCCTGATTCTATAAATAAAATTCTGGAAGATTCAATATATCGAAATAACGAATGGTTAATTACTTTATTAAATACAGATTTAGAAAACAGCGATAAAATAAAATATAATAAAATTGAGAGAGAATATTAATAAAGGTTATTATATACAATAGTTCAAACCTATAGAGTTAGTAAGGTAATTCTACTACATCTACTCTATCTTATATTATTCTTCATTTTATTATAAAAACTAGTACAAACACCGCACATAAAGAAGCTGTTGCGTGGTTAAAATTGGTTTAATAGAGAAATAAAAAGCAGACGGGTTAGAGGTGTTGGTATCGCACTTCTAAGTTCCGTCTGCTTTTTATTTATGAATGAAGCAAGGCACTTATTATAAAGTGATCACCACTTTACCTTGAGCGTGACCTTCCTGGAAATATTTGAATGCCTCCGTTATTTCACTTAACTTAAACCGTTTATCAATTATAGGTTTTACTTTTCCACTTTGAAGTAACTCTTTTACATCATTTAAGTCATTTTGATTTGCTCTCTGTAATAGGCTACTCATTTTCCTGCTTCCAGTCATTGAAATAAAATTCCCAAGAATTAACGTTTGATAAAGCTGAGACTCAGAACCTCCTACGTGAACAAATTTCCCATTTGGTTTTAGAACCTTTTTATAAGCTGAAAGGGAATTAGACCCATTGACGCCGAGAACTAAATCATAGGATTCCTTATGTTGTGAGAAATCCTCTTTTGTATAATCGATGATATGATCTGCTCCTATAGAACGCAATATTTCAACGTTTCGTGAACTGCATACGCCAGTTACTTCAGCACCGAATGATTTAGCGATTTGTACCGCAAAAGTACCAACGCCTCCAGATGCGCCATAGATTAATACTTTATGCCCCGATTGAATCCCACCTTTATCTCGTAGGCCTTGTAAGGCAGTCACTCCTGCCATAGGACTCGCAGCAGCTTCCTCAAAGGAGATATTGGTTGGCTTTAAGGCTAAAGCATACTCGGGGGCCGTTACATATTCAGCAAAACCACCCCAGCCACAACCAGAGAGGTCACCAAATACTTCATCACCTACTTTAAATAACGAAACGTTTTCTCCAACCGCTTCAACTGTACCAGCTACGTCACCTCCTGGAATGGAGTATTTTGGTTTCGTTAGTCCGAACGCAAATCGGGCTAAGAAGGGTTTGCCCTTCAAAAGAACTAAGTTGCCAAAATTTAAAGATGCTGAATGAACCTTTACCAATACTTGGTTCTCAGTAGGGAAAGGTTTTTTAATCTCTTTTAATACAAGCACATCGGGCGAACCATATTGATCACAAACTATCGCCTTCATAAAAATCTCCTCCAAATGTTAATATCTTTGATTAATTTTAATAATAACAAGAGGATAAAAACCGTTCATTGACTTAAGTTAATTTCTAGATACTTTATAAATTTTTTATTTGTAAACACAAAAGGTAAGGGTGATATATAGTTCAATGATATTTGGTAAGTCAGTCTTCGGTGCTTAGTTGCTACTTTGAAGGAGGATAATTGGTGGGATGGAATTTTTTTTATAATGTATTTTTTTTAATACGTTTTTTTATTCTACTTAACGATTCAGGAGTAATTCCAAGATAACTAGCTAATTGATGTTGTGGTACACGTTCAATTAACTCGGGGCGTTTCCTTAAAATGGATTCGTATCGTTCCTCTGGAGAAGAACCAATAAATTCACCGAATTGATCTTGTATTTCACCAACGTTTATTTCCATCATTTTACGGATCATTATTTCAAGTTGTGGGTATTTGTTTAACATCGTATTTTCAGAATCAATATCACCAACAACTAATCTGCAATCTTCAACACAGACTAATGAATACTTTGATAAGTCACCTTGAGTCTTTTCGTTGATAATTGGAATAGCTTGTTCTTCAGTAAAAAAATTTGATGTTACTTCTTTACCTGATTCATCTATAAAAAACTGCCTAACACACCCTATTAATACGAAATAACATTTAATAGCAGAAAGTTCTCCTTGTCTAAGAAGATATTGTCCTTTTTTATATTCATCAATTCGTAAACTTTCTGAGATTGCCCGCTGTTCATCTTCGCTGATTAAAGTAAAGTCAGACATATATTTTAATAGTATATCCATCATGTATTCTCTCCTTTCTAATTAAGGCAATTTAAATGTATCTTATCATTTCAATACCTTTAACCGTTTTACCTTTTTAGATAGAAACACAATCGAAATAGTATCTCTTTTACTATTCAATTAACGGATGCTTTAGTAAAGAAAGGATTTATAATAAAGCATATAAAAATTAGTCTTATAACATTCCAAAATAAAAATTTAGGCATATTAAAAGGGCTAGGTTCTATGATTGTAGGACCTAGCCAATTACTTAAACCTACCAGCATCAATGTGTTGCCACATACATTCCACACATTATGAAGCGGTTGCTTGGTTGGAGTTAGTTTAATAGTAAATAAAGCCAAAAAGCAGACTGTTTAGAAGGGTATTGTCCGTGTGCTTGTCATCTCCGGGGATGGGGTATTCTGGTTTCGTTAGTCCGAACGCAAATCGGGCTAAGAAGGGTTTGCCTTCAAAAGAACTAAGTTGCCATAGTTTAAAGAAGCTGAATGAACCTTTACTAACACCAATTCCCTTAACTAGTTAGGAGGTTATTAGAATAAAGTAATCAACTTTTGAATATTAAATAGGAAGATATTCCATTCGAACGGGAGTGTTGTACTTGAGAATCCTTGTAACTGGTTCAACCGGAAAATTAGGGTCGGCTTTGTTAAAGCAGTTAAAAGATTTAGATTATCAGGTAAAAATAACTTCGAGAAGAAAACCAGAAGGAGAAGACTTCACATGGGTTTACAGTGATTTATTATCAGGTAAAGGTTTAGAAGAAGCAGTAAAAGATGTTGATGTCATTATTCACGCAGCAACTAGTCCGATAAAAAATTCTAAAAGCATTGAGGTTGCTGGGCTAGAAAAATTATTAAGCAAGCTGAATCATATACAACTTTTTATTTATCCATCCATTGTAGGAATTGAGGAAATCCTCTTCCAATATTATAGACTTAAATACAAAGCAGAAGAATTATTAAAAAATAGTTCTGTACCCTATACAATTGCTCGTGCAACTCAGTTTCATAGCTTTGTTGAGGATTTACTCTTATCAAAACCTTTCTTTAAAAGATATATAATCCCTGGAAGGGTGAAATTTCAAAGTGTCGATGTTAATGAATTCGCTAGATATTTAATCGATTTAGTTAATGAAGGTCCACAAGGTAAATTAGATGATTTTTGTGGACCAGAGATAATGACATTAAGAGAAATGGCGGAGTTAAAAATTAAGGTGAACAATGTAACCAATGATGTTTTAAGAATTCCTTTCTCAGGAAAACTATATAATTCTTTAATTGAAGGGAAAAATACAAATCCTCTGCAGAGAAAAGGAATAATTACTTTTGAGGAATATCTAAGGAATAAACTGAATTAAATTACTGAGTGGATTTATCAAGAAGGTGTCAAGTAAACAGTATATAATGTGGTTTCAATTTTTTTGAAAGGAATGGAATTGAAAATTGTAAATTTTTTCTCTTGTGCATTACTCAGCATAGCTCTTGCTTCCTCTTAATATCTCTAATTTCTTTGTATTAAAGCCTTTTATGATTAACCATGTTGCCAAACTTAACTCATAGATAGCGATTGGCAAGGCGATAATTCCCTTTATAGTAGAGAATGAGCCAATGATACCAAACATATCGAGTAATCCGGCAAGGAATACCATAACAGCCGTCAACATTCCGAATATCGCTAGTCGTTTTGGTATGATTTCCGTTTTATTTAATAAATAACTGTACAAGAGTGTATTCAAGCCGAGCATCAAGTTTGGTCCCAATATAGCAGTCCAAGCATGAAATGATTGAAGAACGCTTCCTATTTGATGATATGCTCCTTCATTAACAAATTGTCCAACTCCGTAATCAGAACTAAGACCTAGCAAACCTAATATACTCACTACGCCCATCGCTATAAATACAGCCTCCATAAATCGAAAACAAAGATAAGCCAATGCGGAATGTTCATTCCATAATCGTACATACGGAAATAACATAACAGCGGTTCCAACTGCCGTCACAATGAGCAAGATGTCATTCATTACACCAACCAAAATGGCTGTTTTCGAACCATTCACCACAGCCATATACCAATCTCCTGATAGTAACGGCTGATACAATAGTACAGCAATAACAGCACTGGCTGCAGCCACGATATAAAATATACCGATTAATATTCCATTCACTCTATCCTTTTTCATTACGTTTACCTCCTTGAAATGATTTCTCCTTATTTGCAACGTTATATTCTGAATAACCTAGGAAGGGAAGGAACCCTTATGGATCATTATAAAATTATTGAAAACTCGTTAACTTTTATTGAAGATCATATGGAGGAACCTTTGTCAGTGGAGTCTGTATCTAAAAATTTCAACATGTCGAAATTTTATTTTCATAGACTTTTTTCCGCAATTATGGGTTGTTCCTTGAACCAATACATATTGTCGAGACGGTTAAATAGCGCGGTTAAATTAATACAAGAAGATCGATTATCATTGACGGAGATTGCCTATCAGTTAAACTTTGGATCACAATCCTCATTCACTCGTGCTTTTAAACGCCAATTTAAACTACCTCCTAGCTCACTGAAAGAAGAAGATACCGACATATCTCCAGAACCTATACCTTCAGTCGTTAAACGCCCTTTAAAAAACATTAATGGTGATGTAGTAACAGAATTTACCTTAACGGAATTCGACGCTATCAGATTGACGGGCATCGCATTTGAAGTTGATTTGGCATGTGAAGATTACAAAGCACAGATTCACGCTCATTCGAAAATGCTATTAGATACAATAGATGAGACCATATCTGGACCTTGTTTTATGGTCTATTCCAATTGCCATCCAAATTCAACTCGTTTCAATGCTTTGTTTGGCATTCCATGTGACGTACAAATAGATAAACCGTTCTACTTCAACGTAGATGTGCCCCCAATATTTTGTGCTAAGTTCCAATACTCTGGTGACCTTCTTGATGTAGGGGATGTGTTTAAAACCGACTTCGCAAGATTTTTAAAAATTGCAAAGCAAGAAAGAGAACAATCAGATATTGAACTAATTCAAGTTTTTAGAGGCGTTCATCATCCTGATTCGGACTATCATATATTTACTCCTATTAAAAAGCTGCCGATTGATTCAAATTATTAATTTGGATTGATGATAATCACAATTTATATGATTCTGTTTGAATTGGCCAAATCCATTGATCTAAATTTATCACTGCAGTACTTTTTCCACTATCCATATCTTGCTGTAAAAACAATTATTTTACTTCATGAACGACTCCAGATATTGTGAAGAAACGATTAGATAGCTATTGTTAGGGGATAATGTTAGCATCCTTTGTTGAACTTTTCTGAGTAAAAAAACATAGAACTACTCCACACATGTGAGAAATTATATTGATATACTATACTAGCTAGGTAGTTAATAAAATCGTCTTTGACCATCCGATATGGCATTGCTTATGAGTGGCCCAAACCAATAAGAAAACAGACAATGTAAAGTTTGTTCTAGATAAAATATAGAGAAAAATTCAAGCCTGTTAAAATTATCTTTAAACAAGGTTTATTAAAAGGAGAAAACATGCAAACGATTAAAAAATACTTTGGCGAATTTAATATGACATGGCCAAAAGTTATCATTTTAGCTGTTATTACAGCATTATATACTGCATTGATCAATCAGGTTTCATTTTTACAAGACACCTCCTTTCAGGACATAGCCGTTTATCCTGACTGGTGGTTTCTATTTGCTATATTTATCATTGTTAACTGCAAAAAGTGGTGGGAAGCCTCGCTTAAATGTTTCGTGTTCTTCCTTGTCAGCCAGCCCCTCATTTATTTGATTGAGGTTCCGTTTTATGCATACGGTTGGGACATATTCCGTTATTATGATTATTGGTTTAAAATTACCGTCCTGACCTTACCTGGTGCTGCAATAGCATTCCAACTTAAAAAGAAGAACTGGATCAGCGTTTTAGTTTTGTCTGTGGCTACTGGGTATCTTTCTTGGGCAAGCGTGCACTATTTCAGAGCTGCACAGGCCAATTTCCCGAATCATCTGTTAAGCGCCGTATTCTGCCTTGCTCTGGCAGTTTTTTTTGTTTTTATTTTGCTGGATAAGAAGAAGCATCGCATCACTGCCCTTGCTATTATAGCTGCCGTTTTTATTGCAGTTTTTGCCTTCACCAAAATAGATGACACTATGGAAATGTACCTTGACGAGGGAAAATGGACCTTCTCGGCTGAGGATAAATCAGTTGTAACTGTGGAGATTGTAGAAGGGAACCATGTGACGATGTCAGCAATACACGATGGCACTACTTTTATCCGCTTTGAAAACACTGCCGGTGTCGAAAGAAACTATCTTGTTACTGTAAGCGGTGGCAGCATATGGATTGATGCGATTGACGAAGATTGAGCTTTTACTTCATTGAATGGGGAAACTAATCCTAAAATTAGCCTTCGAAGTACTTGGTTTAGAGCGAGTGTATGTTGGATACGAGGTTAAGAATAGTGCTTCTGGAAAAGTATTTAGTCGTTTAGGCATGACATGTGAAGGAATCCTTCGTAAAAGGGAAATGATAAAAGGAGAACTAGTAGATAGTATATATCATTAGATAATATTAAAAGACGAGTATTTAAACATCGAAAAATGAGAATAGGACAGGTAGTACATGGTAAAGAATAATTTTAGTATTACTATTTGTTAATACGAAAAGAACATCCAAAAGATGACCCCGACAGTTGAAGGGTCGTCTTTTTGGTTTAGAGAAAAGGTTGGGCGGAGAATGTAAAATTGACATTTCTTATTAATTACCATATAATGTCAAAAAAAGTTGCTAAAATGGCAGTTTACAGAAAGTTTGTTTATTGTGTAAAGTTACATTATTTTAATGAGACTTTTGTAGATAGTGAATGGTTGTTGCATAGGATAATAGTTAAGGAGATGATTCAAATGAAAAAATTAATACTTTGCACTATCACGCTCTTACTAGTCTTATTAACTCTTTATGCTTGCAGTGACGAACAGGAGGAAAACAAAACAGACATAGAAGAGCCAGGGGAAGGTATTATCGATAGTGAAAACGAAAGCAACGAAAACGAAGTAGATCCAATTTCCATTGGAAAAATTGAAAATTATGAGGGAATGGAAATTACCGACTGGATCGATGAGCATACTGTTGTTCTTGCAAAAGAAAACCAGGAATTTGAAAAAATGAGTTTGTTAGAAAATGCAGAGTTCTATCCTAGAAGTATATATACGTACAATTTGGACACAAAGGAATTTAAAACGATTAAAGCTCAAAAAGATATGTTTCTCGGTGGGGCAACTTTGTCTCCGGATAAAAAACACCTCTTATATTATGAAAACTCTATTGGAGATATCGCCTATTATATGATGAGTTTAGGGGAAGGGGAGAAAACGCTTGTTACCGAGGATATTATTGGTAGTGTCTATACCGCTGAGTGGACTGACGAGAACCAGGTAATCGGTGCTTCCTATGCGGGTGGTGCAGTTATGGCTGATACGGAGGGGAATGTAACTCCGATTGCCGAGCTTCAGGAGGAGCAGTTGTTTAATGTTCATAAAATGCAAGAAAAAATCTACTATATAACAACAGAAAACCCTTCCTTTCAAGTATATAAGATGGATTTGAAGACCAAAGAAGAAAAGAAGCTTCCATTGGAAAATGCAGAAAGAATCACACTTTCTCCGGATGGAAATCAATTACTTGTTACGCAGATAACAGGGAATACGAAAAAGCTAATAATTGCGGATACTGATGGAAATATACAAAGTACAATTGCGGAAGGCTCTGATGTGACAGGTGCGTCCTGGTCTCCGAATCAGCAAATGATTGTATATCAGTCAAACTCTGTCATAAACGGTGAAGAAGTTAGTGGACTATACCTATATGAGGTATCAACGGATGCATCCATACAAATTGTTCAAGACATTGGAAATGTGAAAACCAAATGGAGTCCTTCAGGCAAAAAGATTTCCGTTGTTGAATTGGACGAAAGAATTTATAACAGCAGTATTATAACTATTAAATAGTGAAGGTTACAGGTTTTGCTGGTGGTAAAGGAGCATTTCAGAAGTTACGTATACTTTAAAAGATATAGAAAAAGCAGATCGTCTAGAAGTGCTAAAATGCATATCTAGACGATCTGCTTTTATCTTTATGGTCAAATGGGTACAAGATAGTATCATAGATGAATTTTAGACAAAATAGATCGAAATATCGTCTAAAATTTTCTGATTATTTAACTGTATAATTTACCCTTTTAGTGTATATTTAGGTTAAGTGAAAAATAATAAGTACGCTGTAAGGACTACTTTAGTTGAAAGGAATGTATTATGAGAAAAATTATCTTATCGACAGAGAGTGGAGCGGATCTACCGGAGGACCTGGTAGAAAAATATCAAATTCAAGTGGTACCAATGCATGTCGTCATGGATGGGAAAGATTATTTGGATGGGGAGCTGCCTGTAGAGGATGTCTTCGATTATCATAGTCGCACAAAAAAAATTCCATCTACAACAGCAACGAATGTACATGAGTATCAAGAGTTGTTTACAAAAATTAGAACAAACTTTCCTGAGAGTATCATTATTCATATTGGATATACGTCAAAAGCATCTGCGTCCTTTCAAAGTGCACTAATTGCAGCAGAGGATTTTGAAAACCTTTACCTGGTCGATACGCTAAATGTCACAGGAGGTCTAGGCGCAGTGGTGTTGTATGCGGCCGCCTTACTAGAGGAGGAGCCTAACATAGATCATGTTAGCCTCATAGAAAAAATAGAAACTGTGGTTCCAAAAACAAAGCTGGCTTTTATCCCTGGTAGCTTAGACTTTCTAAGATCAGGTGGACGGGTAAGTAACATGGCTTACATTGGAGGGTCTTTGCTAAAAATAAAGCCATGCATTGAATTAAAAGAAGGAAAGCTTGTTTCAACTAGAAAATACCGTGGGAATATGAGCAAAGTGGCGGAAAAGCTCATAGAAGATTATTTGAACCAATATGATATTGATCGAAAGCAGCTATACCTGATTTACTCTATCGGACTCGATGAAAGTATTAAGAGTCGAATAGATGAAATGGCCAAGGAAGCAGGCTTTAGAAATATAACATGGATGCAGGCCGGCGCCATGATTTCTACCCATGCTGGACCTGGAGGATTTGGAATTGCAGGGATAGAAAAGTAGAAAGTATAAAAACATGCAGCCTCATTAGGCATGATTATTCCAGAGACATATTCAACGGTAATTGGGATAATTATTGTAGCGGCGATTTTTATTATTAATCATCTTAGAAGCAAGAAAGCTCCTAACGTAATTACAGTAGGATAAGCGAATAAAAGGATGCTCTCAAGGTCACTATGACTGATGAGAGCATCCTTTTTAGTCATAATAAATATATTCCACAAGAGCATCTAATCTATCCTAAGTGACGTAACCTGTATCGAGTGTTATTTACGAATTAAGATAATCAATCATTATTAGAGCAAGAAAGGCTGTTTAATGGTATCCTTAATAAGTAAATTTTAACGTGAATAGGAGAACTACATGATTGAAGTAAAAAAGTCTGAAGTAAGTGATGGCGAATTTAACAGAGGATTATTTGCAACTAGAGATATTAAAAAAGGTGAGCTTTTACATGAAGCCCCGGTCATTTCTTATCCTAACGAGCAACATAAGTATATAGAAAAAACTACACTAGGTGATTATGCCTTTGAATACGGTATCGGAAGATCAGCTATCCTTCTCGGTTATGGGATGCTGTTTAATCATTCGTACGAGCCAAATGCTACCTACGAGATTAATTTTAAAAACGAGACATTCGACTTTTATGCGTATACCGACATAAAAGCTGGAGAAGAGATTTTCATTAATTATAATGGTGACGAGGATGACCAAGAAGAGCTTTGGTTTAATAAAGAATAATTACAAGAATATTTTATTTAAACGGCTCACTTAGCTTTTGCTAGGTGGGTTTTTTCATTTTTAGGATAAATGCAGTTTAATGGTAAAATAAGGATTAATAGGATAATAGGAGGGATAGGCAGTGGGAGAACAATTTTTTTCAAGAGTAGAAAGCTATATACCGAATTTGGAGAAATACTTAAACAAAGGGGCAACCGAAGAAGAGATTCATCGGTTGGAGCTAGAAACAGGTTACATATTTCCAGAAGCTTTTAAGTCGATCTATTCCGTTCATAACGGAGAAAAAAAGCTTGGATTCATGTTTGGCTTAACCTGGCATTCCATCGGAGAGATGTTATCGGAATGGAAAGGGTACAAAACCTATTACGAGGAGTCCGTTATAGATGTCATTTCCTTTGAAAAAGGTGCAATCCAAGAAGCAGCCTTTCATCCTGGATGGATACCTATTGCCTACGATTACGGGGGAAATTATCTGGCTATGGACTTTGCACCAGGGGTGAATGGAACAGTCGGGCAGATTATCAATTTTGGTCGAGATGAGAGGAAAATGTATGTGATTAGTGACAGCTTTGAGGAATTACTAGAGCTCCTCATTCAACAATTTGAGGTTGGGAACTGTTCTTTAATAGAGGAAGAAGACGGTCCCTATGTCATATGGGGAGATTATGGTCACTTTTTTGATGATTTAAAGAAGCGGCCATATAAAGGATCTATGGAAGGGAAAGCGGATACTCTTGTACTAGACGAAAGCTGGACAACTTTTCTTACCGCGGAGCTTGGCCATCTACCTATGAAAGAGAAGGATTTATTTAATATCACTACACTAAGGTTATTTCCTTCGAATATCACTGATCTCAGACCGCTTGCATATTTTCCAAACGTTAGAGAGTTGATTGCCAGTACTCTAGAGATTATAGACTTTACACCGATTGCTCAATTACAAAATTTAAAAAGTCTCTATCTAGCGAAAACTCCTCTAAGTGATTTAGGGTTCCTGAGAAAGTTTCAGGAGCTAAAGCAACTATCTATTGGTAATACAAAGGTTACGGATATTTCTGTTTTAGCAGAGTTACCTTTACTACAAGAGCTTTCTTTAGAAAATTTGACGATAGACGATTTGTCTCCATTGACCTTTTGTAAAAAGCTAAGTCACCTCAATCTGTCTGGGATAAAAACGAAAAGCATAGAGGAGATAAATGGGGTTAGGAATTTACGCTCTCTTGATATAACTAAAGTAGAATTGAACAATTTAGACTTTCTTAAGGGGATGACAAAGATTGAGGATTTAAGGATTGAAGTAATGGACGGTTACTCTGCCTTAAAGGGACTTCCGAATCTGCAATCCCTAACCTGTTCGTATGATGCTTTCCTAGCAACAAAGGATTTATTCGAGAAAAGAATTAATTATACAATCATGGGAGAGATGAACGAGGAACAAGAGGATATTTACTCTCATTATGCTCTTGGAAGGTAAGCTTATGATTAGTCAGAAGGTCGCTACTCTAGGAGGTAGCTGCCTTCTTATTTTTATCCATTTAAAATTAGGCATTTGGGGTTAACCTTAAGAATAAATTGTAAGTAACTAGATGAAAACTGAGAATGAAATATAGGTTATAATTACTAGGAAATCATAAAAAAAGTAAATGAAGGTGACAGATGAATATTCAATTAAACTCAATAATAAATGCCGATGAATGCTATAGGCAAGCCAATCAGAAAGCCGCCCAATATTTTGATGAGCTTCATATACAGGTTAAGGAAAAAAACTATATCCCCCTTTTAACGGAAGATATAAGGATTTGGAAATCTAATCATGTTAATAATCCCATCCTATCCCTTTTTACAAAAACAAAAGGAAACGCTGATACGAAGGATTTTAACCATTACATACAGTATTTAAATTACAGAGGTAAGCTAGACAGTTACTTAAATCGAAGCATTTCATACATTTTTCTCCGTGATTTAGGAAAATCCCTTGATTCTCATGAAACTCAAGACAGGATTTCGGATGTAGTAAGTAGCTTAAAGGATAAGCTGACGAATTCAAGCGGGGAAGACAAGGAAGCACAAGCGTTTAATGTCGTCGAATTATACCGTATGGCTAAAAAGGAAAATGTAGAGTTAACGTATATTTGGTTATTAAACAAGCTAAAGCAAGTATCCAAACATATCCCAAAAGGAATGGATGCAGCACACGCACAGCGAAAACTTGTTAAAATTATAGCAGGGGTTATCATGCAAGAGATTGAAGAGATGGACAGCGATGTATCTCCTGAAGAGCGTTCTAAGAGGCTCGATAAGGCAATCAGACTGGGTTATTCCTATGGATTGACCTATCCATTTATTGATGATTTGCTAGATGCCAAAATACTTTCGAACGAAGAGGAAAAACAATATGCCAATTTAATAAGAACAACACTCACTACGGGTATTGTGCCTGTACTTGGAGAATGGCTTGGCGAAAATGCAGAGTTGATAACTTATATACACCAAGAGCTTGGAGAGGCTTTTCAGTATATTGAGCAAAATCAGCGACCTGAGACAAGGAAAAAATTCTTTGAGCAAGCGTATGTGTTTTTTCATTCACAGGAAGTGGATCGTGATAAGAGTTTAATGGATTCGAGCTATACTAATCAGGAGCTTTATATACCGGTTATATTAAAAGCCTCCTCATCAAGGCTAATTGTTCGTTCAGTCCTTAGTACTTCTGACAATCAAGAGATGGATAACCGTACATTTTTTTATGGTATTTATAATCAGCTCTCAGATGATTTCGCTGATATGTTCGAAGATATGGAGGACGGAGCAGTGACTCCTTATACGTATTATTTAAAATATCATAAAGAGCGTTCAGACCTGATCAACCCTTTTGAATTGTATTGGGCTGTTATTAGTAATTTAATTCATAATGTCTATCATTCCGACCAACAAACACGAGAAGTAATATTAGACCGAGCTATTAATGGACTTAAACGCTTAAAGAAGCGGGTAGGCAAAAGTAAATACAAAGAAATTATGGATCTCTTTCGTTTCGGGACACCAGGTTTTAATAAGCTCCTACAAAAGATGGTTCGAAAAGCAGATGATGTGGACTTCTTTGATAAATTACTAAGAGATCATATGATTACAGTATTAAAGAGTGAAAGTAAAGAAAGAGAGGATTTCTCTAATACGATAAAAGTAGTTCGTAATGAAATTAACGAGACATTGTCTATTACTTCTTCTAACAATACCGATTTCGAAGACTCTATAACTGAAGCGACCAATTACAGCTTAGAAGGAGATGGTAAAAGGCTAAGACCGATCGTAGCATGGTTTATGGGAGTGAAGATTTACAAGTTAGATGAAACATCTATTGCTCCACTACTAAAATCATTGGAATATCTTCATACTGCCTCTCTTATATTTGACGATTTACCAGCTCAGGATAATGCTCCAATAAGACGCGGACGCTCTACTCTTCATGAAGTTTATAACGTAGCTGTTGCGGAGTTGACAGGTCTTTTCCTCACTCAAAAAGCTATTGAAGAGCAAACTAACTTAAAACAATTTGATGCAAATACTGTGCTACAGATGATTCAATATTCTTCCCACACAATAGCTGAAATGTGTAAAGGTCAGGCGATGGACTTGGACTCTAAAAATAGAACACTTACGAGGGAGCAGTTAAATACCTTATGTTTTTATAAGACAGGAATAGGATTTGAAGCCGCCTTGGTAATGCCTGCAATTTTGGCCAAAGCAAATGAAGAAGAGATTGCTGCTCTAAAGAAATTTGCTCGTTATGCTGGCATCGCCTTTCAGATTAAGGATGACCTGCTCGATGTGGAAGGAGATGCAGAGCTACTAGGAAAAGGGTTAGGTAGAGATGCAGAAAACAATAGCACGACATTCGTTTCTATTATGGGTCAGGAGGGTGCCACTATAGAAATGTGGGAGAACTACTGTCTAGCTATGGATTCTCTTCAAAACGTTTCTATAGATACAACCTTCTTAAAACACTTTTTAAACTATCTTATCAATCGCGAACATTAGAATTGTTGTACAATGTCTAAATACTTATAAAGCAAAATGAAAGGCATCCCTAGAAAATCAAAGGATGCCTTTTAATTTTATCCATGAAAAACAATTGCTTTATTAAATGCTAATTTCCTCAATCACTATGGAAGATTTTCTTAAATATTCATCGAAATAAATGCTCATCTCATGTAGGATTTCTTCCCTAGAAATTCCTTTTGCTGCTTGTGTATTGATGTTAATATGACCAGCACCTAGTTTTATATTAGCCTTGATCGAGGTCCTCTTCATGGCGGGTAGAGATTTTATAAACTCATCACCATCGAATAAAAAGACAGTTATAAATACTTGTCCTTGTATCGTGTATGTACCTAATTCCTGGACACGCTCCCATCCGATAAAATCCTTACTAGCAATTGCCGAGGAATAATCATAAAACCCCTTTTCATTCACAACAAGTATTTTCTTTCCAACAATGAAATCTTTAATTATATACAAAAGACAGAAACCGAAAAATAGTATTCCTAATATACCAATAGCGATAAAAATGATGTTCCTTGAATCTTGGCTCCCAATTCCCGTCAGGAAGACTAGTAAACTAGCTGCAACCATGACTAATGCAAGAAAAACAAACTTTAATTGTTTTCCTTTACTTTGATAAACTACAAGCTCCTTCATCGTGATATCCCCTTTGTGAAAAATATTTATCCCTTAATTTTACATAAATTGTATCACTTTGTCTCTTTGTAACATTAACTATGAGATTAGAAGTATAAATTGATAATCTATCGAATAAAGTCTATATAAGAAGTTTAAAAATAAGGGGCAGTGCATATGAAAATTTTCGTAATTTATCTACTTAGCGCTATTTACTTTTTCCTGTCTTTTTCAATGGATCATATGCGATCGATAGGTTTATATTTAATTATTTCAGTTGCCTTGTTTTTCTGGGGGACTTGGGAATGGAAGAGGAGAAATGAAGAGATTAATGAAGTGAATAGAAGAATCACAGAAGAGATTCTAGACGAAATTCCACATACTCAGAAACTAGTGTCACCAAATAATCTCAATGCTTTACTCATAAATGAGGTCACGGAAATTCTCTATATAGCTAGTAGAGACGAGCTAGGAAGTGATTTTGAAATAAAAGATATATCTTTTAATAAAGTTTTAGAGGCAGCCTTAATAGAAGACGGAAAAACGATATCCGTATTCCCTAAAGAGGGAATACTTAGTAGTCCTATTAAGTTAGAGGATAAGGAGGAAAATGAAGAACTAGAAGAAGAGTATGAGGAAGAAGACGAGGAAGAGGAGCTAGAATTCAGTCTTAGCTTTAAAATCGTCACGGATGATTTATCGGAGCCTATTCACTATTTTACCTACTTGGAAGATTATAAAGAGGAGTACAAGGAATATGAGGAATACGAAGAGGCTAAGGGAGTTTGTAATGAATGGCATCAAAAGCTAAGCATTATTATTAGACGTTATCAGTATGACCGTGTAATGGTGAATAAATGGAGTTAGGAGGAATTGGATCAGGTCGGTAGCTGTTATGTATATATGTTTTAGTTAGTCTGTAAAGGGAAGAAAAGAAATAGACTACTATTTTGTTAGGAGGAATACAATTGAGTAAAACAATTTTTATTACTGGAGCCGGAAGTGGCCTTGGAAGAGGGACTGCTATAGGACTAGCTAAAAAAGGGCATCGCTTAATTGCAACCACCGAAACAACTTCCCAAAAAACGGATTTACTTAGAGAAGCTAGAGATCTAGGCTTAGATATGGAAATTTTTAAATTAGATATAACGAACGCTAGAGATCGGGCTCAAATGGAAGACTACGACTTTGATATATTTGTAGCAAATGCCGCTATTAATGAAGGTGGACCACTTGCAGAGGTGCCAATGGATCGTTTTCGTGCATTGTTCGAGGTAAATGTGTTTGCTACCTTAGAAACGGCACAAATTGCAGCACGTAAGCTAGTGAAAAAAGGGAGCGGTAAAATTGTTTTCCTTAGCTCCGTAGCAGGTCTATCGGCTACTCCATATGTAGGACCGTATACGGCAACTAAGCATACAGTGGAAGCAATTGCGAAAACAATGCAGCAGGAGCTTAAAGAATTCGGTGTACAGGTAGCTACAATCAATCCTGGCCCATACGATACAGGCTTTAACGATCGAAGTGCAGAGGAAAAATATAAATGGTTTAACGAAGAACAACATTTCACGAAGAAGGAAGACATGAAAGAGCAGGAAGAATCCTTGAAGGATCAATATGACCCTCAAGACATGATTGATAAAATGATTGAGATCATCCCGGCAGATAACCACAAATACCGTACTACATGGCCAAAAGAAATCGAAGAGAAAATGAAAAAAGATGAACAAGAACGCTGGGAACTAGAAGTCTAGTTCAAGAGGAGAGCATCGCTATTAAGCGATGCTCTTTTTTGATAGCTTTATTAAAATTAATTTCATAAGGGAGTACCGTATTTGAAATGTTACACTTAAATTGATGATTGCTGTAAAAAGAAGTCTATAAGATAAAGGGGTATAAAATGTATAGTCCGAAATGGAGTAAAGTAAAAAAACATTTGAAAAGTTTTACTTGTGACTCATTAAAAGATCGAATTGATTTTCACATTATTAATTATCGCAAAGCACATGACCAGTTGGGAAGAGCTGTTATTACAGTCGATAAAAAGGAAATATTAAGTATGTGTACAATTACTGCTGAAAGAACAATGCATATTAAAGAATGGGATATTAGAGAGAAACAAAATATCCAATATGATATTGATAATCGAAAGTTAAATTGGGAAGTTGGATTGCAGGCTCATAATATAATTAAAAAAGAAGGCATCTTAGCACAATATGATTTTTTTGATGCATTGGAAGAGTACTTTAATACACCAATTGAAGTGTCTTTAAAGTCAGCTGATATGATTATAAAAATTCTTGCTGTAATTGATAGACGAGTAGGAAAAAGGACATTGCAGAAACTTAAGGAACCTATTAAAAATGAGCATGAAAGTATTCAATTCTTTTTCAGATTGAGGTGTGATGTCGAAGGTATAAGTTTCGATTAAAAAGTCCCGGTTAATCGAACCTAGAAAATAAATTTTTAGAAATAGAATCAAAGGAAAATGATGAGTATAGAGATGTGCTTTTTAACTGCTTTTTTTCTAGTCAATCAACCTCTGGCTTTAATGAAATATGAAATTTTAAGGAGAAAAAATGAATAAAAGAAAAAGACCATTTGTCATGTCAATTGCAGCAGTCTCAGGCGGAGGGAAAACTACAGTAGTTAAACAACTAACAAAAGAATTACATAATTCTAAGGCACTCTTTTTTGATGACTATGATTTAGGTGGTCCACATAATTTTGAAGAATGGATAATAAGAGGGGCTAATTATGATGAGTGGGATATTGCCCCTTTCAAAAAGGACTTAATAAATTTAATCGAAGAACCATTAGATTATATTGTGTTAGATTATCCTTTCGCCAAAATGCATACGGCAGGGAGCGTCTATATTGATATGACTGTATTTATAGATACCCCTTTGGATGTTGCAATGGCACGTAGAGTGTTGAGGGATTTTCAAGGGAAATCTGGAGAGGAAATTATAAAAGATATG
The DNA here is from genome assembly GCF_938022135.1 of uncultured Psychrobacillus sp. Taxonomy (NCBI): domain Bacteria; kingdom Bacillati; phylum Bacillota; class Bacilli; order Caryophanales; family Bacillaceae; genus Psychrobacillus; species uncultured Psychrobacillus sp. The sequence continues at coordinate 34,510 of NZ_CALIED010000035.1, read as the reverse complement.
GAAAATTACATTGCTGGTGGGAGAGCGGGATATCTAGAAATGCTAAAAACGATAATGCTTAATTCTGATTTATTAGTGGACGGCACATTAAGTGTTGCAGAAATCGTAGCTACCATAAAACAGCACATCAAAAATTAGGAATCGCTCGGTTAGGGCAAATAATCGGTCGGTTTTTCCGCAAAATCGGTCGGTTCCGGCAAATAATCGGTCGGTTCACAAGAATAATCGGTCGGTCCCCATAAAATATCAATCCTCACCAAATAGATAAAAGGAAAATCATCTAGCTAACCCGAATAGTATTATAGTAATAAAAACGGGTGGTGAGTTAGTTGGAAGAGCGATTTATAATGTTTTCGGTAGAGCATTGGAGTGCGATAGCTGCATTTATTCTTTTCATACTTATTCTTTTTTTCACAAGGGGTCGATGGCCAAAATCGGAGAAAGGACTTCTTCGTATGGAACGTCTATTTGGCTTGTCGTTGTTAGGGATGGATATTTTATATCATATTTGGCTCATTCAAACAGACAGATGGGAGCTAAGGAATTCACTGCCTCTTGAACTATGCAGTATTAGCCTTCTACTGACAATCGTTCTACTATGGACGGGTAACCGTTTAGTTTATCAATTTGTTTTTTATGCAGGCATAGGTGGTGCAATACAAGCCATGATTACTCCTGTATTGGATATGAATTACCCGCACTTTAGATATTTTCATTTTTTTTATACACATGCGGGGATTATACTGACAGCGCTCTACTTTACTTGGGTGAAAGGATATCGACCGACCTTTAAGGGAATTCTTACAACGATGCTTGCTTTAAATATTTTGCTGCCATTTGTTTTTTGGATTAACTCGCTGGTGGACGGAAACTATATGTTTCTACAAAGGAAGCCGGCTGGAGGAAGTTTGTTGGATTTCCTTGGGCCATATCCGTTCTATATTCTATCATTAGAGTTTGTTGCATTTATAATATTCATATTTTTATGGTTTCTTTTTAAGAAAAAGTAAATTAAACTTATATCTTGGAAGTTGGAATTTTTAAAATAGGTAGAACCTTTTACTTGTTTTTCCGTCTAATCACTTACCAGGAAAGGATGATTGAATATGAAACAACTACTATCAAATAAAATGTCTATGCTTCTCCTTACAACTTTAGGAGCACTTTTACTGTTAGGTGCTTGTAGCGACGAGCCGAAGGAAGAAGAGGCAAAGGAAGAGAAAAAAGAAATGCTAGCCTACGTAAGAGACTTCGATCTACCAAATAAAAGTCTAATCATTGATGAAGTAGAGTGGATTGAGGAATCCGATACGGATCGTATCAAGGAACTAGGACTAGATACGGAAAAGGATTTAGCTACAGGATTTATGATTTACGATGAATCACAAAAGGCAGAAAGCTTAAAGCTAGCTGAAAATGCTGAGTTCTATTTGGTTAATCAAGACGATACAGCCAAACCAAAGCAAGTAGAGGAAAAGGAATTCGTTTCTTATTTAGCAGTTGTTAAAGGGCCATATGATATAACTTTAGAAGATGGAGTTGTAGTGAAGGTCTCTGAAAAATATACTCCGTAATAAAGAAAACACTTGGTAGCTTGAAATAGCAACCAAGTGTTTTTTGTTTTGTGGGTAAGGGAAGAGGCAGAGCTTGCATACATATCCCCAAGCTCAATTTACTTTGCTGCTATTTTCTCTAAGCGTTAGTGCAATAGAGAGGTTTCTTTAGATGTATTTATTATCTGTTTTTCTTCCCATTCTGCACGCAATATACCCATTTTAATTGCATCAAAATATTCACCGTCAACTATTCTAGCATTTCTTATTCGTGCTTCTTCTTTCATCCCAATTCTTTCTGCTACCTTCATCATCCTTACATTGCCTGACCACGTTGACATTCCTAACCGATGTAAATCAGTAGAACTAAATAAAAAGTCTATCCAGAGTTTATAAGCCTCAGTTCCATAGCCACCATTCCAGTAATTGTTATCATAAATGACTATTCCGGTTTCTAACCAATTCGTGTTTTGATCTACCCAATAAGAGCCTACCGTTCCAATTAGTTTATCTCCTACAAAAATGATTAGTGAATTGGGAGTGTTGGGTGCAATTTCATAGTCTTTATCCCAATTTATTTTAAACTCTTCTTTTGTTATTTTAGTCTCAGGTATGTAAGGGCCATTCCATTTCTTAGCTTCTTGTTTTTTATCTTCATACTTCCAATAATATAAGTCATCAATATCTTGTTGGTTAGCCTCTTTCAATTCAACTTTTTGTCCAATAATTTTTATCATATTTGTGAATTTCCTCCTTAACTTCTTTCAAATTAATATTAACATAATATTCAACTAGTTTTAGGGAGAGGGATTCTTGTATAAAGTCCTGTAAGTTGAAAAATGTGTATTTAAATTTCAAGCCATTCATTCACATTAGTCATGCCACAATATGTTTTATTCCAAGCAATGTGTTCTTTTAAGAATTCAACTCCTGCATTAGTAAGTTGTGGCAGTTTAAGTTCAACCGAGTGAATTGTTTCATCAAACCACTCATCATCACCATAGTAATAAATAGAAATCCCCTTTAGATATCCTACATCATCAATCGCTTCCATAATTTCAGCCCACATAAATAATTCTAAATTGTAATCTATATGATTAGGTATGCTCCCATTATTTATTTCAACCAATATACTGTACATCAATTTTTTCTTATTCAAGTTACTCCTCCTAAAAAACTCTTACCTTTTACATTACCGGCGTTATCTAAAAGCTAATCCATCCTCTTTATAAATCCCCTCACCTCATCACTCATGGTTTCTGATTGAGTCCAATGTAAATAATGATGACCCTCTAAAGGAACAAGCTTACTTAAAGTGCTGTTTTTTAATTGGGTTTCATAAAAGGTAATATTCGATTTACCGTCCTCATTTGTCTTTTCGGCGTCACTCGTAAATATCATGACAGGCAAATCTGGAGGAAAGGTAAGTTTCTTGGTTAACTCCATATTTTCTTGGATAAGGTTGGTTTCATTAATGACATTTCGGTTATATCCACTCCAGGATGAAATAAGCTTAGTCATTTTTAAGTTCTCTTTAGAATATGTATTTTCCGCTGCTATAGGTAAAAAACTATCAGGGGTAATGTACATAGCCAATCGCGCCAACCCACTAGGAGCAATAATGCTTAAAGCCTTTGGCATGGTGGGAGCGTCTTCTTCAAAGTACTCAAGAGCCTGGGGCAAGGTTGGATCAATGCCTATAATTGCTTTTATCTCTTCAGGGTACTTGTTCGCATAATACATGCTATAAACACCGGAAATAGAATGTGGCATGAGAATATATGGTTCTTGAATATCTAACTGTAATATAGCAGTCCTTATTTCCTCTGTGATGTTTTCCACGCTACGTTTTTTATCAGTTTTCTCACTCCAACCGTATCCAAATGGCTCTACAACAATAACTCTATTGTCTACTGATAGTTCTTTCACTAGTGGCTCGAAGTCAAGGGCAGGGGCAGCAGTTCCGAGTCCTGTTAATAAAACAATGGTGTTATCTCCTGCTCCTTTTTCATATACATGCATTTCTTTTCCATCTACCTCAACGTGTTGGCCGATTGCCTCATATTTGTTTTTTTCATATAAAGACATTAGCTGATGACCAACAAACCATAGAACAAATAGAGCAACCGCTCCTAAAACAATACGCTTCGTAATCTTCCATATCTTATAAATCATAGGTTTCATCCTTTAGTTTTATTTTTATATTCAATGAATATTACGAATAAATGGTCTTTAAGTTCCTTGAAGGCTAGAAAACCCACTGTTATACAACAAAAAGGTGCGGTAGGGAAAGTATAGTACAATTTTTTATTGACAGTTTGAAAACTCCTTGTTATATTGTGTGTAACCGGTTACACATTTAAAAGAGAAGGGGAAAACAGATGGCAAACATTAGAGACGTAGCAAAAGAAGCTGGTGTTTCCGTTGCTTCTGTATCCCGTTATTTAAATAGAAAAGGGTATATCAGTGAAGATACAAAGCTCAAGATTAAAAGAGCAATCGATAAATTAGAATATATACCAAACCAAGTAGCAAGATCTCTAACGACAAAACAAACAAACTTTATAGGGTTAATCGTTCCTGATATTATGAATCCATTCTTTCCAGAGCTTGCTCGAGCAGTGGAGGATATCGCATTATCCTATGGATACACAGTAGTTTTGTGTAATTCAGATGAAAAATCTGAAAAAGAAATACATTATATAGATACTTTAAAGCAAAAATATGTAGCAGGGTTTATCGTAACGACGAACCAGCTACGTGCAAGCCACTATGAAGATTTAAAAGTACCACTTGTGGCGTTAGATCGCATGATACATGAATCTATTCCGACCGTTTCTTCTAATAATATTGACGGAGCGTGTATGGGTACCAACTACTTGTTAGAAAAAGGCTGTCAAAATATCGTATTTATGCGAGGTCCTAAAGGTCTCGGTCCTGCTGATGATCGACTCACTGGATTTCTTAAGGCTGTAGAAGGAAAAAAGGTGCAAACTCATATTATCGAAAGTCCCTTTCACTTTGAAGAATCCGAGAAGATTGCAAGGACATTCTTAACAAATATCAAAGGTGTAGATGGCATATTTGCAAGCACGGATGTTTCTGCTGCCGGTGCTTTGAAGGCTGCACATTCATTAGGCATTAGCGTTCCTGATCAGCTACAAATTATGGGGTTTGATGGAATTTCACTTGGAGGAATGTTGACTCCAGGACTGACAACGGTAGCCCAAGACATTTACAAAATGGGTGCTTTGGCAACCCGTATACTTATTAAAATTATTGAAGAAATTGAAATAGAAGAAAGAGTAATTCAAGTACCTGTAGAGCTAGTGGAACGAGGAACGACAAGGAGTGGACAACGATGATTACAGTTATAGGCAGCATGAATATGGACATTGTAGTACAAACAGACAACTTTCCCGTCCAAGGGGAAACGGTTTTAGGACAACTCTTTACGACTATCCCCGGAGGCAAAGGAGCAAACCAGGCTGTTGCTGCAGCACGCTTAGGAAGCAATGTACATATGCTTGCTAGCGTTGGAACAGATAGCTTTGGAAGAGAATTATTAGAGGACCTGAAAGCAAATGGAGTAAATACCGATTCAGTTATGCAAACAGAGGAGGCTGCAACTGGAATCGCTAATATTTTATTATCCGAAGGCGATAACAGAATTATCGTCGTCCCTGGAGCAAACTATTTGTTAACTGAGGCAAACATCAAAAGGATGAAAGAAACAATTCAGCAAAGCAAGTTTGTGATCATGCAGCTAGAAATTCCAATTCCTGTGGTGAAATACACGCTAGAGCTTTGCCGAGAGTTAAACGTTCCTGTATTGCTTAACCCTGCGCCAGCTAGTGGTTTTCAGCTAGAATTTATGGACTATGTTGCCTATTTAACACCAAATGAAACGGAGTGTGAGCTAATATTTGGTCAAAATATGGAAGCAACTTTAGAGAAATATCCAAACAAGCTAATTGTGACGTTAGGTAGTGAAGGTGCTAGATATTTTGATGGAACGAAACATATACTCGTACCCGGATTTAAAACAACTGCAGTAGATACGACGGGTGCAGGTGATACATTTAACGGAGCACTCGCTCATGCACTTGGACAAAGTTTAAGTTTAGAAGAAGCGGTTCGTTACGCAAATGCATCTGCCTCTTTGTCTGTAGAAAAATTTGGTGCTCAAGGCGGTATGCCAAGCCATACGGAAGTAGTAAAAAGATTAGAGGGTGTTAGCAATTGAAAAAACATGGCATATTAAATCGTGATTTAGCTGGAATTTTTGCAAAGCTAGGACATACCGATCAAATTACAATAAGCGATTGTGGGTTACCAATCCCTGATGGCGTTACGTGCATCGATTTATCTTATATCCTTGGGAAACCATCATTCGATGAAATTTTAGCAGTTGTGTTAGACGATTTAGTAGTGGAAAAGGCGTATGTTGCAGCTGAGATGAAGACCGCTAATGCAAAAATGCACTATGTAGTGAATAAATCCATTGAACAAATTTCTGAAGTCTCACATGAGGAATTTAAAGCAATGACTAGACAATCTAAAGTTATTATAAGGACTGGTGAGGCTAGTCCTTATGCAAATATAATCTTACAAGCTGGTGTCATATTTTAAAGGTGGTGGAAGCAATGATTCAGATGACTGGTATTACAAAGGCCTTTAATGGAAATACGGTGTTAAATAATGTGGAATTCGAAATAGCACCAGGAGAAATTCATGCGCTAATGGGAGAGAACGGTGCAGGTAAGTCTACCTTGATGAAGATTCTTACAGGTATCTATACAAAAGATTCTGGTGAAATCACTATTAAAGGAAAACCTGTTGAATTTAAAAACCCAAAGGAAGCAGAGCAGGCTGGGATAGCTGTAATCCACCAAGAGCTTAATATTCTTCCAGATCTATCAGTGGCTGAAAACTTATTTCTTGGGAACGAAAAAACCCTTGGTAGATCGGGTATTTTAAAAACAAAAGAAATGAACAAGGCTGCTAGAGAGGTGCTACTAAGTCTGGGCTTAGATATAGACGTAAAGACGACTGCAAGAAATCTTTCAGTTGGTAAGCAGCAAATAGTTGAAATTGCAAAGGCCATTTCTTCTAATGCAGAGGTCATCATCATGGACGAGCCGACCGCAGCATTAACCGATAGAGAAATAGAGACACTTTTTGAGACTATTAGAGCATTGCAGGCGAAAGGTGTATCCTTCGTCTATATTTCCCATCGAATGGAAGAAATCTTTGCTATATGTGACCGCATCACTATTCTACGTGACGGAAGCTATGTAGGTGTTAGAAATATAAAAGAAACAAACTTTGATGAAATTGTACAAATGATGGTTGGGAGAGAGCTAGGCGGACGTTTTCCAGATAGAGAATCTAAAATTGGGGATGTAAAGCTAGTAGCAAAAAACTTAACTAGAAAAGGTTACTTCGAGGATATTTCGTTTGAGTTACGAAAAGGAGAAATACTTGGTATCGCTGGCCTAATGGGTGCAGGAAGAACAGAGGTAGTTCAATCCCTATTTGGTTATAAAAAGCTCGATAGTGGAGAGCTAATACTTGATGGTAAACAAGTGAAAATAAATACTCCGCAAGATGCGATAAAGCTCGGTTTCGGCTTCGTAACAGAGGATAGAAAATCTGAAGGATTGATTTTAGATTTCTCCGTAAAAGAAAATTTAGGTATTACAAATTTTAGTAAAATATCTAAAAATGGTGTTGTGAATACGCAAAAAGAAAAAAGCCTCTATGATTCCATGGTAAAAAGACTAGGTGTACGTACTTCTGGTCCAGATCAAACCGTTAAATCATTAAGTGGAGGGAATCAACAGAAGATAGTCATTGCCAAATGGCTAGGTATTGAGCCAGACATCTTAATATTGGATGAACCGACACGCGGTGTAGACGTAGGCGCGAAAAAAGAAATTTACTCCATTGTTAACACACTTGCAGAAAATGGAGTATCTATCATTATGGTATCCTCCGAGCTTCCTGAAATCATTGGAATGGTCGATCGAGTGCTCGTGATGCATGAAGGAAAGTTAACCGGTGAAGTTACCAAAGAAGAAATGACACAAGAAAAAATAATGCATTACGCTACCGGAGGGGACAAAGTTGCTAAAATCTAGTTCACAATCAGTACTACAAAAATTAGGACCGTTGCTAGGACTTATCTTACTAGTGGTCATCATCACTATATTAAGCCCAAATTTTTTAACCGTAAATAACTTAATGAATGTACTTAGACAGGTTTCTATTAATGCGCTTATCGCGTTTGGGATGACCTTCGTTATTTTAACTGGAGGGATTGATTTATCAGTTGGATCAATTTTAGCTCTGACAGGAGCAGTTACAGCAGGATTACTTGCTAGTGGAATGGATCCAATTTTAGCTATGCTAATAGGTCTTATTTTGGGAGCTGTTCTAGGAGCAATTAACGGAATTATTATCTCTAAAGGAAATGTTGCTCCATTTATCGCTACTTTAGCAACAATGACTATATACCGAGGATTGACATTAGTTTACACAGAAGGTAGACCAATATCAGGTTTAGGCGATTCTGTATCTTTTCAAATGATTGGGAAAGGATATTTCTTAGGAATACCTGTACCAGTCGTAACAATGGCTGTTGCATTTGGAGTTCTATATTTTATCTTGAAAAAGACGACATTTGGTCGTCGAGTTTATGCGGTAGGAGGTAACGAGGAGGCTTCTCGTCTTTCTGGTATTAAGGTTGGCCGTATTAAAATATATGTTTACGCATTAACAGGTGCACTAGCAGCACTTGCTTCTCTTATTTTAACGTCTCGTTTGAATTCAGCTCAGCCTACTGCAGGTAACATGTTTGAACTAGATGCCATTGCAGCGGTAGTACTTGGTGGTACAAGCTTAACAGGTGGTCGTGGTTGGATTGTTGGTACTTTAATCGGGGCACTTATAATCGGTGTCTTGAATAATGGTCTAAATTTAATTGGGGTATCCTCCTTCTTCCAGCAAGTGGTGAAGGGTGCAGTTATATTATTAGCAGTATTAATCGATCGTAAAAAAACAGCATAAAGGAGAAATAACTTCATGAAAAAACTTTATTTTGCTTTACTGTTAATCGTATCAATGTTTCTAGCAGCATGTTCATTGGATTCACCTGGCTCTGAGAAATCTGATTCTGAAAAAGGATCCACTGGTTCAGAGGGTGATTACAAAATTGGTTTATCTGTTTCAACTTTAAACAATCCATTTTTCGTAACATTAAGTGATGGAGCAGAAGCGAAGGCTAAGGAATTGGGTGCAGCCGTAACGGTAGTAGATGCACAGGATAATGCTTCTAAACAAGCAAGTGATGTAGAGGATTTAATCCAACAAGGAGTAGACTTGATTATTATTAATCCAGTTGACTCTCAAGCGGTAGTTTCATCTGTGGAATCTGCAAATGCAGCTAATATTCCGGTAGTAACAGTTGACCGTAGCTCAGAGGGTGGAGAAATTGTAGCTCATATCGCATCAGATAACGTTGCAGGTGGAGAGCTTGCAGGTGAATACTTACTTGAATTAGTTGGAGAAGGTTCAGCTGTAGTTGAATTAGAAGGTGTTGCAGGATCTTCTGCTGCTCGTGACCGCGGAGAAGGATTTAACAATGTTGCCGATGGTAAATTAGACGTAGTAGCAAAGCAAACTGCTAACTTTAACCGTGCAGAAGGCTTAACGGTAATGGAAAACATTCTTCAAGCTAATCCAGACATCAAAGGTGTATTTGCTCACAATGATGAAATGGCACTAGGAGCTTTAGAAGCAATCGAATCTGCAGGAAAAGACATTATTGTCATCGGTTTTGATGCTACTGATGATGCTGTAAAATCTGTAGAAAATGGTAAGCTTGCTGGTACAATTGCACAAAAGCCAGAACAAATTGGTGAAAAGGCAATGGAAGCAGCTATCAAAGCATTAAAAGGAGAAGAAGTGGAAGCTTCTATCCCGGTTGACTTAGAGTTAATCAAAAAATAATATGTAAAAGACTGCATACCCACTCAAAGAAATTTGAGGCGTGTATGCAGTTTTTTTATGTATATGATAAAGGTAGATGTTGATTTAAAAGCCTCCCTCATTAGTTAAAAATGAAGATGTAAATTATAATCAGCAAGGAAATCGCTATGATAGATTTAATCCATAATATTTTTTTACTTATACCAGCTTTCCCTTCAAGATAATTTAAGTAAATCATTGTTAAAGGAAAACCTACCAATGCAAATGAAGCATTCCCACCGACGGTTTCAACATATTTGAATAATCCTACTAAAATAACGAGAAGTCCTAGTGTACCAATAGCCATATTAAAATATAAAGTGCCTCTATCCTTTTCCTCCATTTATTTTCCCCCAGTTTTATATCTCTATTTACTATTCTAACTTTAAAAATTATTCCTTCTCAACTTAATTACAAGTCTAGTTTATTAAAGTCCTTACTCCTAATTGAAGTAAAGATACCCTGTTAGTTGAAAAGGAAATATTTTATATACTTCCCATTACGGAATAAATAAATAATAATGCCAAAGCAGTTCCCATTACATATTTGGAAACCTGTTTAAGTCTATCACTTTCATATGTCTTGGTTAACAAGTAAAAAAATCCGACTACCCAGATACCATCTAAGAAAAATTTAGAAATTATATTTCTAAACATATTAAAATAGAAAAATGCGTCCATTAATATTCCTCCCATACCTAAAATATTTTATTGCATTTAACTGAACTACTTCTTGAAGGAAAGTACCCGGTAGTTTAATAAGGAATCACTCATAAGTCTTTTCTCTTTTGATATGTTTAATAAAATTATCACCTGAAACAATAATATCCAAAATTCCTTCCGGATAGAATGGTCTTTCGCTTATTTGAGAAATTGTACGCCAAACAAGCTTGATACTTGGTACTTCTTTATGCAAAAGATAATTCATTGTATTATTACTTGAACACCAATGGATTAAGGTGCAATCATGCCTTCTCTTCCCATCATACAGAATAATACTTTCACAAATACAAGCAAGTTGGCCAATATTCAAAGCTAAATCAAATTCTTCAATTAGCTCCCTTTTTATAGCTTCACCTGCTGTTTCACCGAATTCTATACTTCCACCTGGAAGACGGTAAAAACTTTCAACAAAATCACATTGCACAAGAATTTCCGTCTTATCTTCATTAACGATAATCCCTTCAGCCCTTAACAAAGGCAGATTCACATAACCAGCTCCTTAATTGTTGTATATTCACCTTCTACCTCTCTATTCAAAAACCCTTTCAACTAAATTGCATCTTTAGTTGAAGTGTAACATTTCAAAACAAACAATCTTATGGAAAATAAACTACCCTTTAACGTATTCTTTTATATATATAGTGCGTTGTGCTGAATAAAATTACCTAGTATCCAAGCCTATTTCCATTTCAAATCTCACATACATAAATATAGTTAATTAGTAAATAAATAATAAGGGGAAAAACTGTTATTTTATATCCATTTCATATACTATTAATAGAGTGAAAAACTATAAAAAGGTAGGAATTAAACATGGGGGATAAATTAAAGCTCGGCCTACGTTCTAAAATTACTGTCGGCTACATTATTATTATTGTATGTTTATTTGCTTCCGTTATCATATTAAACAGTCAAATTCGTTCACTCCAACAAGAGAGAAATAATTTAATAAAATATAATACTGAAGTTGAAACATTGACAAATAATGTAGAAAAATATGTTATGGATATGCAAGCTGGTCAGCGAGGCTTCATCATCACAGGTAATGAAAGTTATTTGGAGCCATACTATAAGGCTGAAGAGCAATGGCAGTTAGAGTTTGAACAGCTCTATAACTTATTAAAGGACAAGCCAAATCAGCAAGAAAAGCTAGCAGAGGTTAAAGGGACCATTGAAGTATGGATGGCAGAAGCAGGCGAACGCGCCATCGTATTTAAAAGAAATAACGATGACGAATCAATTCAGCAGTTCTATGCAAATGATCGCGGTAGAGAATATATGCAATCTATTCGAAACCAATTCAATGAGTTTAGAGAGATTGAAAGAGACTCGGCACAAAATGATGCTCAGAAATTAGATGATCGAAATAATATGCTGACTATAGCGTTATTCGGTATTTTATTATTTGTATCAGCTATTGCGATAACGATGGCTAGTCAGATTTCTAAATCAATCGTCAAAACGGTTAAAGATGTTACGGACACTATTAAAAAGATAGCATCCGAGAACGGAGACCGTAAAGAGAGAATAGTTGTTACTACAAATGACGAGATTAGAGACTTAGCAGATGCAACAAATGAGTTATTAGATAATCTAGAAGATAGAGAATGGCTACAAACAAGTCTTGCAGAAACAGTAACGAAATATCAAGGAGTAGGATCCATTGATAAGCTTGCTCGTGTATTTATGTCCGAGATATCTAAACTGACCAATTCTTCTTATGGAGCATTTTACGTGAGAGAGTCTAACGAGCAAGAAACACGTTTTGTGAAGAAAGCTGCTTTTGCTGATTCTAATCCAGAAAAAGAGATTGGAAGAGAAAGCTTCCGTTTAGGACAAGGACTAGTTGGACAATGTGCCCTTGAGAGCAAGGCATTTGTTTTCAATGAAATTCCAAACGATTATCGTTTCATTTCTACTGGACTTGGTGAAGTACCACCAAAAAGTATATTTATAGTTCCAATTTTGTTTGAGGGTGAAGTAATAGCAGTGCTAGAACTAGCCACTATGTCTCAGTATGACAAACTTCAGCAACAGCTTGTAACACAGATAGTCGAAACGTTTGGTTTATCTGTTAACAGTGTAATGGGCCGTATGGAAATTGTACGACTTCTAAACGAATCTAGAGCAATGACAGAAGAATTACAAGCACAATCAGAAGAACTACAAACTCAATCTGAGGAGCTTCAAACACAATCGGAAGAGCTTCAAATGCAAACAGAAGAACTAACTCAAATAAATGAACAGTTAGAAGAACGAACAAAGGATGCAGAGGCTAAAACAGAGGAACTAGAAAAGATTCGTCAAGAATTGGAAGATAAAGCAGAACAGTTAACGCTTCATTCCAATTATAAATCAGAGTTTCTAGCAAATATGTCACATGAATTACGAACACCATTGAACAGTATTTTAATACTGTCAGAAATGCTTTCAGAAAACGGAAAAGAGAACTTAACTGAAGACGAGGTAGAGTTTGCGAGAGTTATTCATTCGTCTGGTGAAGATCTTCTATCCTTGATCAATGATATTTTAGATCTTTCCAAAGTAGAAGCAGGGAAGATTGACGTATTATTTGAGGAAGTTAATTTAAGCGAGCTTCCGACTCAAATGGATCATATATTCTCACCGGTTGCACAAAAGAAAAACCTAGAGTTCCATGTTACGAAGGAACAAGATGTACCGGATATTTTCTTCACAGATGAAAAACGATTCCAACAAATTATTAAAAATTTATTATCAAATGCATTTAAGTTTACTGAAAAAGGGTCCGTAGATTTATCAATCAAGCAATTGGAAGCTAAAAAACAAACTAAACAAATGCAAGAAATCAGTAAAGAATGGATTGAGATTTCCATCACTGATACTGGAATAGGTATTCCTAAAGATAAGCATGACCTAATCTTTGAATCATTCCAGCAAGCAGATGGTGCAACAGTTCGCAAATACGGAGGAACTGGTTTAGGATTATCTATTTGTAGAGAGTTTGCTAATCTCCTTGGAGGTTGGATTACTCTTCAAAGCGAGGAAGGGTTAGGTAGTACCTTTACTCTAGTTGTACCAAGTCTTCCTAATGGTCCTATTATGGAGCAGATACACTTAGGTCTAGAAGAAGTAGCTCTTACAGACCATTCTGTGGAAGAAGTCCAAGAAGTAGTGGAGGAACATCCAACACTGGAAGAGCAAGAACAGAAGATAAAAGCCCAAGAAGAAAAGCTGGAGTCTCTACCTGAGGATGCAAATGTATTCTCAAATAAAAACGTATTAATAGTAGACGATGATTATAGAAACATTTATGCACTGAAAACAGCTTTAGAAAGAAGAGGTATTAATATTCTTGTTGCGAAAGACGGCTTAGAATGCTTAGATATAGTTCAAAGTAACTCAGAAATAGATGTGGTACTCATGGATATCATGATGCCTAATATGGATGGATATGAGACAATGTCTAGAATTAGAAATGAACTATCTCTAACGGAATTACCGATTATCGCATTGACTGCCAAAGCGATGAAAAATGATAGAGATAAATGTCTAGAAGCAGGAGCTTCTGATTACATTAGTAAACCATTAAATCTAGATCAATTATTCTCAGTTCTTCGAGTTTGGTTAGCATCTTAAGGGAGTAATGATATGGACAATTATTATGAAAATGGGGAGCTCGAGGGAGTTAATATTCAGTATGAGGAAATGGAAGTAGATTTCCTTCTAGAAGCTATATATCGGTTATCAGGATTTGATTTTAGACAGTACAATAAATCTTCTATTTCACGTCGAATACACAATCGAATGAAAATAAATGGCATTTCTACAATAACGGGCTTGCTAGAAAAAGTTATCCATGAAGAGGGTTACTTAGAGCAGTTGTTGAATGACTTTTCGATTAATGTAACAGAAATGTTCCGTAATCCAAGCTTTTTTAAGGCGTTTAGGGAAGAAGTAGTTCCAATTCTAAGAGAATACCCTGAAATCCGCATATGGCATGCAGGTTGTGCAACTGGGGAAGAGGTATACTCGATGGCTATCTTATTAGAAGAAGAAGGTCTGAAGGATAAAGCAGTTATTTATGCCACTGATATGAACGAGCAAGTGTTAGAAAAGGCTAGCAAGGGGATTTTCCCAATTCAAAAGATGCAAGCATATACGAAAAACTATATGCTTGCCGGTGGGAGCAAAGCCTTTTCTGAATACTATAAGGCAGACTATCAACATGCTTACTTTCATCCATCACTTTTAGAAAATATTATCTTTGCCCAGCATAATCTAGTAACTGATCAGTCATTCAATGAATTTCATGTAATCATTTGCCGGAATGTACTCATTTACTTTAACTCTGAATTACAGGAGCAAGTGCAGGAATTGTTTTATCAAAGCTTAAGTCCCGCAGGAGTTTTAGGCTTAGGTGATAAAGAAACCTTGAAGTTTTCGCGTGTAATGGAAAACTATCAAGAATTAGTTGGTAGCGAAAGAATCTATCAACGATTTAAATAAAAAGAGGAAAACGTGAAATCAAGATGTTTGATTTCACTTTTTTTGAAGTTAAAAGATCTTATCACATAGCTAATTTTTGTCGGTATTAAAAAAAGTAACATTAAAAAAGCTTCGAAGATTTATTGTTTGTAAAATCTTCGAAGCTTCTTATTTTATTTACACTGAATCATTAAGACACACATGTCATCCGGTTGATCCTGTTGTTTTTCCTTCGGTAATAGATTGTCAATTAAAGCATGAGAATGATCCCATTTTTTAGATGTTAATATTTCAATTTGCTTTTCAGACTCTATCTCATCTGGTCCCATTCCTTCTAGAACACCATCTGTGTATAAAACAATTTGAATATCCTTTTCATAGGTAATGACTTCTTTCTTCACTTCAATTTCATCAAAGAATCCAACTGCACAGCAGCTTTTACTTATAGGTACAACCTTTTCATCATCAATTAAAGCAAATCCAGGTGGATGCCCCGCATTGACGTATTCTATCGTTTTTTGATCCGTATCTACAACCATATAAACAGCTGTAAAATAATATGGTATGCCCACCTTTTCATTATGTATCAAAACCATATAGCGATTTAGCTCTTTAATTACAAGCTCTGGCTCTACTAATTGTTTAATGGCCTCTCTTAAAACAGAGGATATGAACATACATACTAGGGAAGCAGATATACCATGCCCCATCATATCTAGTAATATAACAGCATATCGATTGTCACTTATTTTATGCCAATAATACATATCTCCGGCTAAATTAAAGGAAGGGAGGTAGGACACTTCGATTTGAATATCATCTCTTTTTAGAGGAGGGCTTAAAAGGCTTCTTTGCACATGAGTGGCCAAATCCAATTCATACTGGATTTTGTTTTCATGCTGCTTATGCCAATCTAACTCTGCTTTTAAACGAAGGGCTACTCTAATTCTAGCTAATAGCTCTACTTTGTTGATCGGCTTCGTTATATAATCACTGCCACCGACATCCAATGCCTCTGCTAATTTCTTCTTATCCTCTAAGGCTGTTACAAAAATTATTTGGATATCCTTATATCTTTCTTGCTGTTTAATTCGTCTACAAGCTTCAAGTCCATCTATTTCAGGCATCATAATATCTAGTAAAATTAAATCTACCGAATTACAGGTTGGATTCTGCTCATTGATCTGTAAATAGTCAAATAGCTCCTGGGCTGATTTAAGAGATACTGTATCTTTATAACCAGCACTATCTAACATTTTTTCTATTACAAATAGATTGACCGTGTTGTCATCTACTAGTAAAATCGTCATCGCTTTTTCCCCCTGTAGCTAATAAAGCCAATCTAAGTTTATATACGAAATCTTCTTCCCTTTTTATTATACAAAAGATTATACACATGGGGTATTTAAATGACTTTAAATGACAAATATTAACACGGGGTATATTTCTCTAGCTTATCTCTGGCGCCGCATGAAATTTGTAGTTGAAAGGTAAATTTCTATTTATAAAGTTGACTAATTTATGTAATACATTTTTTGTAAGAAAAATATGGTATACTTCGTAAAAAATGTATTTGATTATTATAAATAGATGGTGGTTGATAAAAAGTATGTTAAAAAAATTAATGGGGTTAAAGTTACAGACAAAGTTAATGTTATTTTTCGCGTTGATTACACTTATTCCGTTAATTTCTTTAGGATTTCTTACGTATCAGGTGTCTTCCAACATGATGAAGGAAGAAATAAGCAAGGGAATTATGGAAAACCTCAATCAAGTTAATAAAAATCTAGCATTTTTCTCTAAAGACGTTGAACAGCTTAGTAATTATATATACCGTTCGGAAGTAGTACAGGAAAAACTAGCTAAGAGCACTGACAGAGACAATTTAGAAAAGTATCATGACTTCGAGGAAATCAATGATTTGTTCGATTCGATTCTAGGAACAAAAACTTGGTCTATTAATCTATACATTTTAGGTCTAAACGGAGACCGTTATTTTACAGGGGATTATCTGCCTCTTTCCTACAACCAAATTTCAGAAAACTGGGGTTTAATTCGAAAAGCTAAAGATGCTAATGGTGCTGTAGTTTGGGATACACACTATACAATCAAGCATTTAGAAGAACAAGAGGTAGTATTACGTGTTGGTCGTCAACTTAAAAATGAAAAAAATGAACCAATTGGCTATCTAATTATTGATGTATTAGAGCCATCTATTGCAGCATTATACTATTCTAATAATCATAACCCTATTAATCAAATGTACCTTCTAGACTCTGAAGGCTATATTATTTCTAGTAATACTAGTAAAATAACGATCGGTACTAAATTGTCTCATGACTCTTTAGAGTATATTTTAGAAAGTCAAAGGGGTTTCTTTGAAACAGAGATAAATAGAAAGAATTATATGGCTATCTACGATACACACGCAGATACTCATTATAAAGTAGTTAGTTACGTTCCAGAAAATGAAATAATAAAAAGTAGTCTTACAATAAAATACCTGACCCTATTGTTAATAGTTATTGTATTTATTATTGCTAGTTGGTTTACATATATATTCACTAATACAATTACTTCCCCTATTAATCACCTTAAGTCAATAATGAGAAAAGTAGAAGAAGGTAATTTAGATGTACAATTTGAATCTAAATATACAGATGAAGTAAGTGAACTAGGTCGAAATTTTAATATTATGATAAGTAAGCTAAAGAATTCAATAAATGAAAGCTTAGAGAAGAAAGTTAGATTACAGCAAGCGGAGGTAAAAGCTTTACGAGCTCAGATTAATCCACACTTTTTGTACAATACATTAGAAACCATGAGTGCTATTGCAAAAATAAAAAATGTTAGGATGATAAGTGATTTAGCAATAGCACTGGGAGAAATGATGAGATATTCCTTAAAAAAAGATAGTGAACTAGTAAGCTTAGAAGAGGAACTTTTCCTGTTAGAACGCTACTTATTCATTCAAAGGACTAGATTCCAAACAAAGGTAGAAATAAACGTATTAGTTGAAGAAGATTCAAAAAATCTTATGCTCCCGCCTTTGTTAATTCAACCACTAGTGGAAAATGCTTTTATCCATGGACTAGAGCCCAAGATAGGAAA
The DNA here is from genome assembly GCF_938022135.1 of uncultured Psychrobacillus sp. NCBI lineage: Bacteria > Bacillati > Bacillota > Bacilli > Caryophanales > Bacillaceae > Psychrobacillus > uncultured Psychrobacillus sp. The sequence continues at coordinate 16,626 of NZ_CALIED010000035.1, read as the reverse complement.
AGGTGAGTTATTTATACACATATTCAAAGAAAAAGAATACCTCATGATAGAAATAAGAGACGATGGTGTAGGTATGGATGAAGAAAAGTTAAGAGATCTACATCTTCTTCTTGAAACTAAAAAAGTTCCACTGAACATAGGTATTGGTCTGGAGAATGTCTTTAAAAGGATTTATTTATACTATAGTGAAGACTATGGTTTATCTATTAAGAGTAAAAAAAATGAAGGGACTACTATTCTTATAAAGCTACCAGTTACGCATAGGGAGGATAAAGCATGACTAAGATGGTAATTGCTGATGACGAATGGCTAATACGAGAAAGTATAATTCATGGAATAGAGTGGGCTGATTTAGGTGTTGAGATTGTAGGGGTCTGTTCAGATGGTTTGGAAGCATTGGACAATATTATAGAAACAGAGCCTCATATACTTTTAACAGATATTCGAATGCCTGGATTAAACGGATTAGAACTAATAAAGGCAGCTAAAATAAGAATTCCTCATTTAAAGACAGTTATTATTTCTGGATTTAGTGAATTCGAGTATGCTCAGCAAGCCTTAAAGATAGGGGTGGATGATTATTTATTAAAGCCAATCATTGACCAAGACTTAGTTAATATTATAAGTAAACTCTCAAGTCAATCTATAGCTGAATTAAAGGGAAGTCCAGATAAAGTAAATAACGATCTACTAAGGATATTACTAAGGGAGATAGAACCGGGCGACTTTATGGAAAAACAAAATATTAAAGGGAAGTTTGCTGTAATATGTTGGGATGGTAAAACTTCTTTGGGATTAAAAATAAGTGAACCAGGTGTACGAATTTTACCTGGAGGAATTATGTTCATAGAAGAGGCAAATAGTAAGGTGGATTTTTTAAAGAACCTAAACCAGTTGTTTGTGAAAGATAACATACTCGCCGGGGGCAGTAGTTTTTCAAACAATTTCGAGGATCTACCTAAACTTTTAAAACAGGCACAGTGGGCAAGGGAACAAAATAGAGGCAGCCAAAGATATGGTTTATCAATGCAAGAAGAGACAAATTCCCCAATTAATATAGAAGAAGTATTTGAATATATAAATAATCATTATCAAGAACCAATCACGTTGCAATCCCTCGCGAGTAAGTTTTTTATATCAGATAGTTATTTTAGCCGTATTTTTAAGCAACATACTGGTAAAAACTTTATCGAATACCTAACTGTATACCGAATAGAGATTGCTAAAAATATGCTTGCTTACTCAGGTATGAAGCCAAGTGAAGTCTGTAAAGCCGTTGGGTATACTGATCAACGCTATTTTAGTCAAATTTTTAAAAAAATCACAGGTACTACACCTTCTCAGTTTAAAAATAAAAGATGAAAAGATAGAGATACCTGTGGTAAATAAGCATTTTCACACTCCCTAGATATTTAGGGGGTATTTTTATGTGGAATATGAAAAAATTTAAACAGTTATGAAATAACACCTCATTGTAAACGCTTGCAATCAAAAACTATAATAATGGTAGAAATAAACCAATTGTGAGGGAGATGAAATAATTGAAAAAGTTACTATTATTCTTACTTGTGGCTGTACTTACATTATTTGTGGCAGCATGTGGTGAGGAAGAAGAAAAAGGTACAAAGAGTGACGAAGGAAAAAAATCATCTACAAAAGTAACTGTATATTCGCCACATCAAGGAGAAATTATTAATCCAATAATAAAAGAATTTCAAGACAGAACGGATATTGAAGTTGAGTTAGTTACAGGTGGAACTGGAGAGTTATTAAACCGAGTTCAAGCTGAATCCGGTAATGCTCTAGGAGATGTATTTTGGGGAGGAGGTGCGGAGTCGTTAGCTGCATTTACTGAAAATTTTGAGCCATATAAGGTTGCAAATGATGAGGAAATTGCGGACATCTATAAAAGTAAAGATGGTTCTTGGACTGGGTTTTCTGCTTTACCTATGGTAATTATGTATAACAAAGACATGGTAAGTGAAAACGACGTGCCAAAAACGTGGGAAGATTTGCTTGATCCAAAATGGAAAGGAAAAATTGCTTTTGCTGATCCAGCTAAATCAGGTTCATCTTATACTCAATTAGTTACTATGCTATCTGCAAATAAAGATGATGGCGAAGAAGGTTGGGATTTTGTACGGAAGTTTGTAGGAAACTTAGATGGGAAAATTCTTGGAGGTTCAAGCATGGTCTTTAAGGGGGTTGCCGACGGTGAGTTTCCAATAGGTGTAACTTTAGAGGAGGCTGCATACCGTTACATTTCTGGCGGTGCTAATGTAGATGTGTCTTATCCAGAGGAAGGAACTTCCGCAGTGCCAGATGGTATGGCCCTTATAAAAGGAGCAAAAAATAAAGAAAATGCTCAAAAATTCTTAGATTTCTTAGCAAGTAAGGACGTTCAAGAAATTATTGTTAAAGAATTCAATCGTCGTTCTATTTTAGATGGAGTTGCAGCACCAGAAGGTTTAATTCCTTCAGCAGATATTCCTTTAGTAGATTATGACTTTAACTGGGCATCAGAAAATCAAGAGGATGTTATGAAACAGTTCCAAGACCTAGTGATCGGTAAATAATAAATGGTGTAAGGAAAAAAGAATCGTTTTTAACAACGATTCTTTTTTTAAAGGAGGAATTTATAGTGACAGATGTAAAAATAAATAAAGTTTCTAAATATTTTGGGACGATGAAGGCTGTAAACAATGCTGATATTCATATTCAAGAAGGTGAATTTTTTACCTTACTTGGCCCAAGTGGATGTGGAAAAACAACTTTATTACGAACTTTAGCTGGTTTTTATAACCAAGAGGAAGGAGACATTTATTTTGGAGATGTCTGTATAAACGAAGTCCCTGCGCACAATCGAAATATTGGAATGGTATTTCAAAGCTATGCAATATTTCCTCATATGTCAGTTTTCGAAAATGTGGCATACGGTTTAAAAGCAAGAAAGGTAAAAAAGGATGAAATACAGCGGCGAGTAATGGAAGCTCTTGATATGGTTGAACTTACTGAATATAAGGATCGACAACCATCCCAAATGAGTGGTGGTCAACAACAACGTATTGCACTTGCTAGAGCAATAGTCATTCATCCGGGTCTATTGTTAATGGATGAGCCATTATCCAACTTAGATGCTAAGTTACGTCTAAAAATGCGTTCAGATATTAGGGAACTTCAGAAAAGGCTTAATATAACAACTGTGTATGTCACACATGATCAAGACGAGGCACTGGCAGTATCAGATCGAATTGCGGTTTTAAGCAATGGGGTTATACAACAAATAGGCAAGCCACATGAAATCTATTTACGACCAGAAAACAAGTTTGTTGCTAATTTTATAGGTTCAACTAACTTCATAGATGCGTATACGACTCACGAATCGACCGTTGTAGTAGAAGGGATAGCTTTTCCTATGATACTTGATACCCCTTTTCAAGGGAAAGTTACTTATAGTATTAGACCCGAACAAATACAAATTAAGAGGGAGAACTCTCAGATCGTAGGAGAATTTTTAACAGCTACTATAAAAGAAGCGGTTTTTCTTGGGGAGAAAGTCGAGTATAAAGTTGCGCTACCATCAGGCTTATCAGTTAATATTCATGAACATGCTATTAGTTATCAGGATTTAATGAAGGTAGGAGATATAATTGAATTTTATCTAAACCCAGAGGAAGCTATTATCTTCTCTGAGAGTGGAGAGGAGGCATTAAATCTCCATGGGAACAAGCGTGAGCAAAAGTAAATTTAGAAAGTTGTTTCGGTGGGATTTTTGGAACCTAGTAACTATTCTCGCATTTTTAATGGTAATTCTTTTTCTCGTTTACCCATTAACTAATATATTCATTAATAGCTTTGTACAGGATGGTAAATTTACTTTAGAAACGTACAAAGATTTTTTTACACTAAAATATTATTATGGTGCATTATTTAATAGCTTGATTGTTTGTACTTTAGCTACTTTTTTTGCTATATGTATTGGTTTACCACTCGCATATATTATGGCTAGATTCGATATTCCCTTTAAGAAAACTATTCATATTTTAATTATTTTAACTCTATTATCTCCTCCTTTTATTGGAGCATATTCATGGATTTTGATGTTAGGAAACAATGGTTTTTTAACTAATTTCTTTCATGAGATCGGGTTAAATACGAAATCTATTTATGGTCTTCATGGAATGGTATGGGTATTTACAATTCAGTTTTATCCTCATATTTATTTGTATGTTTCGGGGGCATTAAAAACAATTGATTCATCTTTAGAGGAAGCAGCTGAAAGCTTAGGGAGTGGACGCTGGGGGAAGTTGAAGACAGTGACATTACCTTTAGTATTTCCTACATTATCAACTGGTGCTCTAATGGTATTCATGGCTTCATTTGCTGATTTTGGTACCCCTATGCTGATGGGGCAAGGAATAAAAGTCCTACCAATCCTAGCCTATGAACAATTTATCAGCGAACTAGGTTCAAATCCTGCAATGGCTAGTACTCTTAGTATGATTTTGCTTACTGTCAGTACCAGTATTCTATTTTTACAGCGTTATTTAGTTTCAAGAAAGACATTTACAATGAGTTCGATGAGACCACCAAAAATAATCAAACTTAAACCTTTTCAAAAATTCTTAGCATTACTATATGTTGGAATAGTTGTAGGGATATCAATAATTCCACAGGCAACTGTTATTACTACTTCATTCTTGAAGACAAATGGTCCTGTGTTTACAAATCAGTTTAGCCTAGATAGTTATCGAGAAGTATTATACCGTGTACCTAAAGCAATTATTAATACGTTTACATATTCCAGTGTTGCTATTGCTTTTATGGTAATTGCGGGGTTATTGATATCTTATGTTATTGTTAGAAGAAATTCCAAATTAACATCATTATTAGATGCGCTAATTATGATTCCATACGTTATGCCTGGTACAGTGTTAGGAATTAGTTTAATCATAGCATTTAATAAACCTCCATTTGCTTTAACTGGAACGTGGATTATTTTAGTTATAGCTTATTGCATAAGAAAATTACCTTATACTATGCGCTCTAGTACGGCTATACTCCATCAGATAGACAAAAGTGTAGAAGAGGCATCTATTAGTCTTGGTGTACCTCCTATGAAAACGTTCTTTAAAACTACGGCTATATTAATGCTACCTGGTGTACTTTCTGGAGCTATCTTAAGTTGGGTGACGACTATTAATGAGCTGAGTTCAACAATAGTTCTATACGCAGGTTCAACAGCCACTATAACTGTAGCAATTTATAGTGAAGTGTTTACAGCAAATTTTGGGACAGCTGCAGCCCTTGCAACTATTCTATCGCTTAGTACGATAATTTCTTTATTCATCGTAACACTTATATCAGGGAAAAAAGGAATACCTATTTAAAAGTAAAATTAGGGAGGGAATTCTGATGAGAAAATGGTTAATCATCGCAAGTTTTATAATCGTTACCTCATGTTTGGGTTTCCTATATTCCTTTAAGCCTGATAATTCACTAGCACAACAAGATGTGATTAAAGAACATGTTGTTTTTTGGTATTATTCAGAGGAAATGACAAAAGAAGTTTATCGATTTGAAAAAGATTATCCGCATATAAAAGTTATTACGAGGCTAGTTAAAAATCCTGAAATCTTATTAGAAGAATTATATGCCGCTGTATCAGCAGGAAATCCTCCAGATATAGCTGAAATCCCTTCATGGTATGGAATATACCCACTCATAGAAAAAGGAGCGATCTATCCGGTTAATGACCTTTTGGATAATGAGTATAAAGCAGAACTTCCTGATGCCTTTACAAAGAGATTTCAAATGATTAACGAACTATGGGCTATTCCAATTAGCTATGAAGTCCCTACATTATTTATACATGAGGCTTATCTAGGACAAATAGTTCAGAATCTGGACACCTCATCTGCATTGCCAAAAATTATGTCTGAAAACAAATTTCCAAATATAAAATGGAATATAAACGCTGATAACAACTATCCTTGGTATTTAATACATTTAAAAAATCAAAATAACAGTATAGTAAATAATACTGAAGTCGAATTAATAGAAGCAACTAAATACTTCCTTTTCCATAAAAACCATTTAGCTCTTACTGAATTTGTGAATGGAGAGGGTGGAATCTTAATGAGCTCCTCAAGTAAGCTTCAACTAGTTGAAAAACAAGTAGGAAATAAGTTTAAGTGGAAGGTAGCTCCTTTCCCGATAGAAGAAACTAAAATAATACCAAATGGGAATGGATTAGTTGTATTTAAAAAAGAAGAAATTTTAAGGAATAACACGAAGCAGTTTTTATTGTATATGCAAAAAGAAGAAAGACTAAATTCTTTTGCTTTGGCAAGCTCTACCATCCCAGCCAACAAACAATTAGTAGAGAGTAAACCGTTTCAAGATAATTATCGTTATTTTCCTGATTATCAAAGGCTACTTATAACCAGTCTTGCAGCAGAAGGAAGGTTTATGACAGCGGAGGATGAATTAGAGTGGAACAAATTAATCGAATCCAATGAAAATAGAAGATAGGTGAACTACTGATGGGAATTTTATTAAAAGAAATTTTTAATGAAGGAAAAACATCTAGTAAAAAAATCTGTGAAGATCTCTATGTGGTCACGGAAGATTTCGTGGCAATAATCGATGGGGCTACTAATGTTTCAGGACGCCTCATAAGAGGGAAGGCTCCTGGAAGATTTGCTGCTGAAATTATTCAACAAACACTATTAAAGGCCAGAAAAGATATTTCATTAATAGATTTACTATCCGTAATCAATAAAAATTTACTAGATAGGTATGAAACATTCGGTATGATAGAGGAAATAAAAAAAAATGCTTGGATGGTACCGACTGCTTGTTTGATTTGTTATAGCAAATTTTATAATCAGATATGGCAGATTGGGGATTCCCAATGTATGATAGAGGGCAAGCTTTATACTAATAACAAGGTTATTGATGAAATTACTGCAAATGCACGGGCAATGTACTTAGAAGCAGAGCTAAAGAATGGTAAAACTATTGAAGATTTGATAGAAAATGATTTAGGTTGGAATTACATCCAACCGTTGATCAAGCAACAATACTATTTACAAAACGATAAAGAAAATCAATTTGGTTTTGAAGTAATTAATGGTTTTGAAGTAGATATGTCACGCGTTAAGGTTATTCAAGTTCCACTGCACACAAAAACTATTATCATGGCTTCTGATGGATATCCAGTATTAAAAGAAACATTAGAGGAAACAGAAGAGGCTTTGAAGATTGTATTAGAAACAGACCCACTTTGTTTTAGGCAATATAAGTCTGCTAAAGGATTACAAAAAGGGAATAACTCTTTTGATGATAGAACTTATATTAAATTTGAGTTATTAAGCTAATATAGAAGCGGGCATAAATAGAATATAAGAACGTGAAATCTGCAACTTGATTTCACGTTTTTGTTTCTTTTTAAAACCAGCGCGAATAGCGCGAGCTGAAGACCCTGCACTGAGCGTAGCGAGGGAAGCGGCTGAAGCCGTGCCCGCGGAAAGCGTCAGCTCGCAGTGGAAATCAACATACTCAAGCTATTTACTAGATGATATAAAAAAGCTAGAATTAATAAATATTTGTAAAGTATGGGGGAAATGAAAAGTGGAGGTGCAAAATGGATTTATCATTTAAAACAGACGAGGGTAGGTTTAATTATCGTGTTGCAGGATTAATTATAAACGATGGGAAAATATTAATTATGAAGGATGAAAGGTCTCCTTATTATTACGTTCCTGGAGGAAGGGTTAGCCTACATGAAAAGAGTGAGGATGCCATTCACAGAGAAATTAAAGAAGAACTCTCGACTGAAATTTCCGTTGATCGACTGTTATGGGTGAATGAAAATTTTTTTGAAGAGGAAGTTTCCAAAGAAAGATTTCATGAAATATGTTTTTTCTACCTTCTCTCTTTAAAAAATAAAGATTTATTAAGCAAGGGCAATCCTTTTATGGAAAATGAAAATGGAAAAATTCATACATACTATTGGAAAACTTTTGATGAATTACAAAAGCTCAATGTCTATCCTTTATTTCTAAAAGAAAAGTGTTACGACTTGCCACAGCAGATTACTCATTTAGTAGAGACTAAATAGCGTGTAAATCGTTTTATATAGTATGACTTTTCTCAAAAAAGTTCATGCTAGTAACGAGGAGGTGTGATACTAATGGCTAAAGATGTACTTTGTGAAGTGAACAACTGTAAATTTTGGAGACAAGGGAACAAATGTAATGCAAAAGCTATTTATGTAGTTAGTCGTAAAGGGAACCAAGCTTCCAACAGTGATGAAACAGATTGTAAAACGTTTGAACCGAAGTAACTTATCTAATGTCTATTAATACTCACCTAATCACACGTTCATAAACGTGAAAAAAAAGTACAGCTAGTGTAAGCATCACTAGCTGTACTTTCACAATGAGTATTAATAAGTTGTAATTTTAGTATAGGTTTGGAAAGCATAAATCCAACGCTGCCACCAAGTGAAATTGCTTTGATATTCATCTACCTCTACAGTATACATAGCATCCTCATTGTTCCATAATCTATGAAAATATTGCTCCATCTCTAAGGCTAATTCACTCTCATTGGGGGCAATGATTCTTACGTTACTTTCTAGGTTATAATTTTCTAAAGCACGTTCTGTATAATTTGCTGCACCGCTTGAAATCACTGTATGCTCTGGTGTTTGAATCCATATAGTCTTTGTGTGATACTGACCGATTACGGTATTATACCATCGTATATTAATCTTCTCATTCGTATCCTCCACTAGTTCTTGTACGACTGGGCGATTTGGTAGTCCAGACTTTTCTCGACCAAAGGAGTTTTCGTTCGGATCTAATATAAGATTTACTTCTACCCCTCGATTTGCAGCCTCCACTAATGTATTGACTATACTCCGTTCGGCTACAAAGAACATGCCTAGCCAAATGGTATCTCCTTTTTTAGTATCATTTATATCGTTTAGCAATGCATCCAATATTTTTTTCTCTGTTAAGTATTGGGCTTGATACTCACCTTCTGCGTTCTCCGTCTTTATTCTAGGAAGCTTAGGACCTCCAGAAAAAAGAGAAACTGCCTCTTCTGCTTCTAAAATATCATTAATGATTGGTCCATCTAACTTCAAAGCAATATTTCCGTGAAAGCCACTGGCATCGTGGGGATTAGAGGTTGTTATTATAGCGGCCTTCTCTGTTACTAAAGCCTTCCGATGGTTTGCCTTTACATTCAATAGAGTCATATAGGAAGCTATAGTCATTTTAGGCGCGTCACTTGCCATAGCATTAGCAATCCAACCTTTGCCACCAATATCGAACCATTGAAAGAAAATACGATAAATACCAGAATAAACAGGTGTAGAATCCCTTAGCTCATCTAAATCTGTATATACAATTTCAACACCCGCATCACGCATTTTTTTAAACCATTCACTTTCGTAAGATCCATACCCTCGATTAAGTGGATCGGTAATAAAAACGATTGGCATGTCAGGGTTAGCCTTCTTCTTTTTTGCGACAGTGGAGGAAAGTGTCTCTGCTATATTAGGGAAGTCCTCATCTTCATCATAATAGCCATCCATCAAAAAGAAATCTAACACCACAAATTCCTCAGCTTCTTCAATCGTTCGATATACCTCATCAAAAATATGATTTTCATGAATGGTATTTGTACCTTTTTGATCTTGTGCAAAGGTCAAATCCGTTAAAAGTTGAATGTTATTCGTCTTATGTAACTCACCTGCAAAGGAAACTCCTTGGGGAAGCGGTTTAAATGTATGCCAAGCAATAACGATTATGTAAATAAGAGCAAACACGCCTATTAAGGAGACTATAATGCGCTTTTTTTTGCTCCATGGCTTTTTAGTTTTTTTAGCCATGAGAAAACTCCTCCTATAAAACTTCTATTTTAAATATAATATTCCCATATTAGTAGTCAGCAAAACTACTAATCCATCAAATATGTACAATTATTTAATTATTATATGTTTTTAAAATCACTATTGTAATAAAGTAAAGTTTACGTTATCATGATAATGATAATCGTTATCAATTAAAAATGTAGGAGATGAAACTATTGAGTATGAAAAAGTATTGGATGTTAGGCGCGACAGCAGTGCTAGCTCTAAGTTTAGCTGCTTGTGGAGATAAGGAAAAAGGCTCTACAGAAAAAGCTGAAGTTGAAGCGGAATCAACAGAAGCTTCAGCTGATGGGTTAGATACAGAACAAACAATTACATATTTAGGGGAAGACTATGTAGTACCCTCCAAAGTAAATAATATTGTAGCAGCGAGCTTGGAGTCCATGGAAGATGCGGCTATTTTAGGTATTAAGCCAGTAGGAGTGCTTGCAATTGCAGATGCCATCCCTACCTATTTAGCGGATGAGCTAGAAGGAGCAGCACTGGTTGGAGATAAGTTTGCCCCCAATAATGAGGCAATCCTAAATTTAAATCCCGATGTTATTTTAGGTTCTTCCAAGCATGGAAAAGAAGTTGTTACAGCATTAAATAAAATTCAAACGATGATTCCTTATTCGCATGTATCTACGAACTGGAAAGAAAATCTTACTCTCTTAGGACAATTAGGCGATAAAGAAGCAGAGGCAGAAAAAATTATCACAGACTATGAGGAAAAAGCTGGACAAGCTAAAGCTGAATTAGGTGAAGCATTGAAGGATAAGGAAGCACTTGTATTACGTATACGCAAAGGAAGTATTAATGCTTATCCTGAATCTATTTACTTTAACCCAGTTCTTTATAATGATTTAGGACTGAAGGTTCCAGATGTAGTTGCAAAAGCAGAGGCGCAATCAGAATTATCTCTTGAGGCTTTAGCTGAATCGAACCCAGATTACATTTTTCTTCAATTCGAAACTAGTGAAAATACAGATAATGCAGCAGCTTTAGATGAGCTTTTAGCCAATCCGATTTTCGGTAGCATAGAAGCAGCGAAAAATGAACAGGTGTTTGTAAACGTAGTAGACCCTTTAGCGCAAGGTGGTACTGCTTGGTCTAAAGTGAAATTCTTAGATGCAGCGATAGAGAATTTATCGAAGTAAAGTTAGGTGCGATGAATTATGAAAAACAAAAATACGTTAGCTGTCATCATTTTAATAGTTTCTCCACTGTTCATCGTACTAGCAATAGCTTTATCTATTTTATATGGTGCTAAAGATATTAGTCTATTAACAGTTTGGCAGGCGATTACGCAATTCGATGGAAATAATGTGGACCATAACATTATTATGACATCACGATTACCACGCGTAATCGCTGCTTTATTGGTTGGAGCTTTTCTAGCTGTTGCTGGGGCAATTATGCAAGGGATTACACAAAATTATTTGGCATCTCCTTCTATAATGGGAGTAAACGATGGATCGGCATTTGTTATTACAATAGCAACGGTCTTTTTCCCGGGGCTTCCTAACTATCAAATGATTATTCTTTCGATGATTGGCTCTGCTATTGGTGCAGGTCTTGTCTTTGGTTTTGGCTCCTTGATAAAGGGTGGTTTATCACCTGTTCGATTGGCCATTATTGGAACAGTCATTGGAACATTTTTAAGCAGTATATCTTCTGCTATTGCGATGTACTTTCAAGTGTCTCAAAGCGTTAGTGTTTGGTATAACGCAAAATTACATATAGTAAATCCTGATATGCTATGGCTGTCCATTCCTTTTGGTCTAATCGGGTTAATGCTAGCATTAGGGATTTCGAAGTCAATTACCATTGCCTCGTTAGGTGATGACATTGCAGTAGGTTTAGGGCAACGAACAAAAATGGTCAAAATCATTAGTATTCTTGCGGTAGTTTGCCTGACTGGTACGGCAGTTGCCTTAGTAGGAAAGATAGGGTTTGTTGGATTAATAATTCCTCATATTACTCGATTTCTTGTAGGGGTTGACTACAGAGTTCTAATTCCATGCTCTGCAGCAATCGGAGCGTTGTTTTTAGCTTTTTGTGATGTAATTAGTCGCTTTATCAACTTTCCATTTGAGACTCCCGTTGGTGTAGTAACGGCTATTATTGGTGTTCCTTTCTTCCTTTATCTAATTCGGACGAGAGGGGGAGGACAGCGTGCATAAAGGTCCGTTTATACGTTTCATCACGATGCTGTCTATCTTTGTTGGGTTGACTCTTATCGCTTTCTATTTTCACATTACTAATGGCGTCTTTGATATGACGATCCTGGAGGTTCTCAAAACTTTTTTGCGAATTGATCCAAATGACAAACACGATTTGGTTATATTTGAATTTAGATTACCAAGGATTGTCATTGCAGCCTTAGTAGGAATCGGTCTTGGGATTGCAGGAACTGTTATACAAGGAGTGACAAGGAACGGCTTAGCGGATCCAGGCATATTAGGTATAAATGCTGGAGCAGGGGCTTCTATTGTGATTTTTATGTTCTTCTTTCAAATGTCTGCTTCCAATTTTGTGGAAGATGGCTGGTATACGATTTTTCTAATGCCACTCTTTGGCTTTGTGGGAGGTGCGCTTGCAGCTTCAATTATTTTCATCTTTTCTTGGAAAAATGGAATTTTGGATATGCAAAGATTGATCCTCACGGGTATTGCAATAGGTAGTGGCTTCGGAGCCTTATCCTTATATGTATCACTTAAGATGAATGCAAGTGACTATGAGATGGCCGCAGTTTGGATTTCCGGGAGTATTTATAATGCTAACTGGGCTTTCGTTTTATCCATCCTCCCTTGGGTGCTTATCCTTAGTTCTGTGATTTATAGGAAGAGTCACTTGTTAGATTATCTCCAGTTAGAGGATGCTAATGTGAAGAGTCTTGGAATTTCAGTAGAAAAAGAGAAATCCATCCTATTACTATGTAGTATAGGACTTGTCAGTGCCTGTGTATCGGTGTCCGGTGGGATTGGATTCATAGGGTTGATGGCACCACATATTGCTAAAAGGTTAGTTGGCATCAAGCATAGATTCGTCGTGCCCATGAGTGCTGCAATCGGAATGTTCCTATTGGTACTCTCAGATTACATTGCTAAGACTGTTTTTGAGCCTTCCGAGCTGCCGGTAGGAATCGTTGTTTCTATAATTGGAATTCCCTACTTTTTATATTTATTAATCAAAACGAAGGCATAGGAGGATACCTATGATAGAGAGTATATTACGCGTTGAAGCGCTTAGCTCTGGCTATGACAAAGAAACAGTGTTTACAAATTTAAATACGTCCATTCAAAAGGGGAAAATAACGACCATTATTGGTCCCAATGGATGTGGAAAATCAACTCTATTAAAAACAATCGGACGTATTCTTCAGCAAAAGAACGGAAAAGTTTATTTACATGGGGAAGATATGATGTCGATGCCTACAAAGGCTATTGCGAAAAGGCTTGCTCTGCTTTCTCAAAGCCCTTTAGCTCCTGCTCAATTAAAGGTAGATGAGTTAATCTCTTATGGAAGGTTTCCACATCGAAAAAACATTGGAACACTATCAAAAAAAGATATGGAAGTAATTGAATGGGCAATGACTGTCACCAAAACAATCGAATATCGCAATAGGGAAATTAACCAGCTATCAGGTGGTCAGCGTCAAAAGGTATGGCTTGCGATGGCACTCGCACAGGAAACAGAAATTCTCCTGCTCGATGAACCAACCACATACCTAGATATGGCCCATCAGCTAGAGATGTTGAAAATTGTGGAGCAGCTAAATAAGAAGCATCAATGTACAGTAGTGATGGTATTGCATGATATTAACCATGCTGCTCGCTTTTCGGATAAGCTTATCGCAATGCGAGGCGGAGAGATTATTACAACGGGTACTCCTAAGGAAATATTAACAAAGGAAGTTATGAAAAAGGTGTTCCAAATAGATGCTAAGATTATGTTCGATGAAGAAACAGAGGCACCTGTTTGCTATGGATATGAAACTTTAGAGGAGGTTTAATAGATGGATAAGGTACTGTTAGAAAATACAGAGCATTTTCAAATCGATTCCGAGCACACAAACTATTTGTATGATATAAAAGTTTCAATCCCAAATGTGGAGCCTCCTAAGGAGGGTTTTCCTGTCTACTATGTGCTAGATGGAAACTGGTATTTCCAGCTTGCAAGAGATGTAGTGAAGCTGCAATCGAAAAATCCCCTTAAAACACGTATTTCTCCTTCCATTGTGGTTGGAATTGGACATGCTGGTAAGGAAGAGGATGCTCGCAAAAAAAGATTTTTTGATTTTACTCCCAAGGCAGAAGCATATATCTATCCAAAGCGTTTAAAGGGGAAGGACTTAGGAGAGCATGGCGGATCAGAGAAGTTCCTAGCATTTTTAAAGGATGAGCTAATGCCGAATGTACACAAGCATTATCCAGTTAACCAACAGAATCAGGCACTTTTTGGTCACTCCTTAAGTGGCCTTTTTGTTCTGTGGACATTATTTAAACAACCAGCCTTATTTTCCTGCTACCTACCGATAAGTCCTTCTGTATGGTGGAATGAATACGAGCTATATAAGGAAGCAGAAAATTTTGTACGTTTGCAAACCAATCTTCAACATAAAAAACTGTTTATATCAGTTGGTAGCAAAGAAGGCTTTATGTGTGAGGATGCAAAACATCTATATAGGGTGTTACATGAAAGTATAGACACGGAAATATTTATAGCACAGGAGGAAAATCATGCATCAGTGGTGCCTACGGTTTTGAGTAGGGCATTTCGCTATTAACACTAAAGACTAAAAGAGAAGTGGTGTACCATAGCTACTTCCCTCATTAGTGAAGAAAATTCTTTTTTATAGTGACTGTAAACATTAAAAAAGTAACATTCAAATGACTATTAAGAACATAAATAGATGATGAATTGGGATTGGGTACAGTTTTTCGGCTTTGTTTACGCGAGTAAATTTATAAGCACTTATCGTTGCATTAAAGCTGTTCCCATTTATTGATTGGAGTGCCAGACGGCGACTCCTACGGGATGACATAGCTATCAAGTTAAGAAGTTTATAAAAACCCTCGAGGTTGGTATAGAAAACTAACCAACAGGAGGTGCTTCACATGAAAAAAACAGATTTAGACGAATGGAAACTCTTAATGGAACAATTGTATAAACTATTTTCCCCAGATAAGTTGGATTGTTGGGCCAAAGAATCAGGATGGATCAAACGAAAACGAAAGCTTGATGCGTATTCATTTCTCCACATCCTTCTTTATCATTGCGGAAACCTGGCCGGCAGTTCGCTACGGGAGCTCAGCCTGTCATTAGAAGAAACCTGTCATATTTCTATGACTCCAGAGGCAATAAACCAACGTTTAAATAAAGAATTAATTGTATTTCTAAAAAAGTGTTTGGAACATTTTATACAAGTGGAGTTAAATTATCAGTTGCCGATCAGTGACGAACTACGAAAATTTTGTGAGAGGATCCGTATAATAGACGCGACCATCCATTCCCTTCCTTCGGATTTGAAGGAGACTTTTCCTGGCGTCTATCGAGCCGAATTAAAATGCCAACTGGAGTATGAATTCCTGACAGGACAGTTCATATTGGCTGACTGGATGAACGGAAAGGAAAACGATTCTCTATATGGGAAGAATCGATTAGAGACGGTCTCACCTGGCGATTTATTTCTACAAGACTTGGGTTATTTCCATCTACCCACCTTCCAAAAAATTGATGAGTCCGGGGGCTATTTCGTCTCTAGAGTTCGACCAGATTGTTCTATCTATACAGGGAATCCCAACCCTCGTTACCATGCCGATGGCAGGGTCGTCAAATCCTCTTTTTATCAGAAGGAATCTTTGGCAGAGCACCTGGAACAAATGGAGCGTGGCTCCGTAAGGGAATGGGAGGAAGTTTATGTGGGGTATGACTATAAATTCCCTACCCGTTTAATTTTGTATCGCCATACAGAGGAACAAGATAAAAGTGATCAGTATAAACGTAAACATTCACGTTACCAGACAAAGGAGCACGTAAGAGCGCTAGATGGGGCGACGATTATTATGACAAACCTCCCGGATACTATCCCAGCTGAGAAAGTGATGGACCTTTACCGATTGCGCTGGCAGATCGAGTTATTGTTTAAAGGATGGAAATCTAATTTCCCGACCACTTTTTATAAACAGATAAAGGAAGAACGTGTCCTATGTCATTTTTTCGCTCATTTATTATTGTTTCTAATCACAACTACAACAACTTATCAGGCACGTTTATTCTTGCTAGAGAAATCTAGAATAGAGATAAGCATTCAAAAGGGCATCTCAGTTGCACTACGCTTTATTCGCTTGATGTTTGAAAGCATAAAAAAATACACCAAGCTTACCAATGGGGTACTGAAAAGGTTTCATGGTGCTCTTTGTAAACATGCATTGAAAACAAAAGGGCCACCTGAAAAGGATCCATTGATTATACTCGGTGCAAATTACAGTTAGTATTCTATGCCCTGTATAGAAAGAAATTAAACTTACATTTTTTGGTTAAACCAAAAAGTGTTAATTTCATATGGTCTAATTTTCAAAAATACCAGTTCATATGAGAGTGAATGACGTAAATTTTTCTTAACTTGATAGCTATGCTACGGGATGAGTGAGACAGATAAGACATCACAACCACGCGCGTAAGCGATGGGT